>CATPBM010000307.1 GCA_955652625.1 uncultured Steroidobacteraceae bacterium | reverse complement strand
GCGCCATACAGGGCGAGCGGCGCCGCCAGGAAGAACACGTCGAGCTCATCGCCTCGGAGAACTACGCCAGTCCGCGGGTGCTCGAAGCGCAAGGCTCGGTGCTCACCAACAAGTACGCCGAAGGCTATCCCGGCAAGCGCTACTACGGCGGTTGCGAATTCGTGGACGTCGTCGAGCAGCTGGCGATCGACCGCGCCAAAAAACTCTTCGGTGCCGATTTCGCCAACGTGCAGCCGCACTCCGGATCGCAGGCGAACGCGGCGGCCTACCTGGCGCTGGTGCAGCCGGGCGATGCCATTCTCGGCATGAGTCTCGATCACGGCGGACATCTCACCCACGGCGCCAAGGTCAACTTTTCCGGCAAGCTCTTCCGCGCCGCGCAGTACGGTATCCGTCCCGATACCGGCGAGATCGACTACGCGCAGGTGCAGCGCCTCGCCGAGGAGCATCGGCCGAAGATGATCGTGGCCGGCTTCTCGGCGTACTCCCGGGTCATCGACTGGGCGCGCTTCGCGGAGATTGCGAAGAGCGTCGAGGCTTATTTCGTCGTGGACATGGCGCACGTCGCCGGGCTGGTGGCCACGGGGATCTACCCCAATCCGGTGCCGCACGCGGATGTGGTGACCACCACCACGCACAAGACGCTGCGTGGCCCGCGTGGCGGGCTGATCCTGGCGCGCGCTAACGACGAGATCACCAGGAAGCTCAACTCGCTGGTGTTTCCCGGCACGCAGGGCGGCCCGCTCATGCACGTCATTGCCGCCAAGGCGGTAGCCCTGCTCGAGGCGCTGCAGCCGGAGTTCCGCGACTACCAGCTGCAGGTGCTCGCCAACTCGCGCGCCATGGCGGCGCGCTTCATCAAGCGCGGCTACCAGATTGTCTCCGGCGGCACCGACAATCATCTGTTCCTCATGAGCCTTGCGGACCGCCGCATCACTGGCAAGGACGCGGACGCGGCGTTGGGTAAGGCCAACATCACGGTCAACAAGAACGCCGTGCCCAATGATCCGCGCCCGCCGATGGTCACGAGCGGCCTGCGCATCGGCACGCCGGCATCCACCACCCGCGGCTTCAAGGAGCCCGACGTCGAACAGGTGGCGGACCTCATCGCCCAGGTGCTGGACGCGGAAGGCGCGCCGGCGGCGATCGAGCGCGTGCGCCCGCAGGTGATCGAGCTGTGCCGCCGCTTCCCGGTCTACGGACCGTAGCCAGCGGAGGCTGACGCGCCGCATGCACTGTCCGTTCTGCGGCCACGAAGAGACCAAGGTGAACGACTCGCGCCTCGCCGGCGAGGGACGCCAGATCCGTCGCCGCCGCGAGTGCCTGAAGTGCGGCGAGCGGTTCACGACCTTCGAGACCGCGGAGCTGCTCATGCCGCTGGTGATCAAGGGGGATCGCGGCCGCGAGACGTTCGATGAGGGCAAGTTGCGCGCCGGCATGGAGAAGGCACTGGAGAAACGCCCGGTGCCGCGCGAGCAGATCGATGAGGCCCTGAGCCGCATCGTGCACAAGGTGCGCAGCCTCGGCGATCGCGAAGTCTCCTCGCGCGCCATCGGAGAGCTGGTGATGGAGGAGCTGCGGCACCTCGATGAGGTGGCTTATGTGCGCTTCGCCTCCGTCTACCGGCAGTTCGAGGATGTCGAGGCATTTCACGAGGAGATCCAGCGCCTGCGCAGTGCGCGCGCGCGGCCCGTGGCGCACGCGCCCGCACGCACCCGCAAGCGCGAGCCGGGAAGGGCTGCGAATCGCGAGCAGCTGCCGCTGCTGCCGGAGCCCGCGGCGGGCGAGGGCGAGCCGGGCGCGGGGGGCAAGAAATGAGCTGCGCCGGTGAGCCGGGGGCGCTGTGCGCGGATAGTTATGTTTTCCGACTTTGACCGCTTCGCGATGCAGCGCGCCCTGACCCTGGCGGCGCGCGGGCTCGAGAGCACCGACCCAAATCCGCGCGTCGGCTGCGTGATCGCGCAGCGCGGTGGCATCATTGGCGAGGGCTGGCACGAGCGCGCCGGTGAGGCGCACGCGGAAGTGGTGGCGCTGCGCGCTAGTGGGGCCCAGGCCGCGGGCGCGACGGTGTACGTGACGCTCGAGCCGTGCAGCCATTACGGCCGCACGCCGCCGTGCGTGGAGGCGCTCACGGCCGCCCGCGTGGCGCGCGTGGTGTACGCCACCGCCGACCCTAACCCCGAAGTGAACGGGCGCGGCGCGGCCGCGCTGCGCGCCGCCGGCATCACGGTCGATGCGGGACTTCTCGCCGCGGAGGCCTGCGAGCTCAACGCCGGCTTCATCAAGCGCATGCAGCATGGGCTGCCGTTCGTGCGCCTCAAGCTCGCCATGAGCCTCGATGGGCGCACCGCGCTCGCCGATGGCACGAGTCGCTGGATCACCGGGCAGGCGGCGCGAAAGGACGTGCAGCACTGGCGCGCCCGCAGCTCCGCAATCCTGACCGGGGTGGGCACGCTGCTCGCCGATGACCCGCGCCTGGACGTGCGCCTGGCGGAGGAGGCAGAGGGCCGCGGCCGGCGTCAACCGCTGCGCGTGGTGCTGGACGCGCACTTGCGCACCCCCCCGGGCGCGCGGCTGTTCAGCACTGGCGGCGAGGTGCTGATCCTGACCTCACTCGCAAGCCCGGACGATGCGCGCGCGGCCACTCTGAGTGCGCGCGGCGCACGCGTTGAGTCGCTGCCGGCCGTCGCGGACCGGCTGGCGCTGCCGGGGGTGCTCGCGCGACTGGGCGAGCTCGAGGCGAACGAGGTGCTGGTGGAGGCCGGAGCGACGCTCGCGGGGGCGCTGATCGCCAACTCGCTGGTCGATGAGCTGCTGCTATACGTGGCGCCCACGCTCCTCGGTCCAGCGGCCCGCGCGCTGGTGGAGCTGCCGCGCCTGCAGGAGCTCGCCGCGGCGCCGCAGTTCGCGCTGATGGAGATGCAGCAGATCGGCGAGGACGCACGCCTGCGCTTGCGGCCGCGCCCGGCGGGCGGTTGATGGCCCGCGGTTGATTTAAGGAGCGAAGCGCTTGTTTACCGGAATCGTCCAGGACGTCGGCCGCGTGCAGGCGAGCGAGAGTCGCGGCGGGGACCTGCGGCTGTTGATCGCGTGTCCGCACCTGGATATGTCCGCGGTTCGCATCGGCGATAGCATCTGCGTGCAGGGCTGCTGTCTCACCGCAACCGAGGTACAGGGGCGTACCTTCGCTGCCGACGTATCGCGCGAGACTCTCGCGCTCACGACCCTGGGAGATCTGCGCCCCGGGGCGCCGGTGAATCTCGAGCCCGCCCTGCGGGCAGGTGATGCGCTCGGCGGACACCTGGTGTCAGGACACATTGACGGCGTCGCGCGGATTGACGCGCTGAGCCGCGATGCGCGCTCGCAACGCCTGACTATCGGCGTGCCGCCGGCACTGGCGCGTTACCTTGCGCCAAAGGGCTCGGTGGCGGTGGACGGCGTGAGTCTGACCATCAACGTCGTGGACGCCGCGAGCTTCGGCGTCAACATCATCCCCCACACTCAGACCGCCACCACGCTCGGCGCCCTCACCGTGGGTGCGCGCGTGAATCTCGAAGTTGATCAGGTGGCACGCTACCTGGCGCGGCTGCTCGCGGTACCGGAGTCCTGAGGTGGGGAAACATGCACGGGAAATATGGGCAGCCTGCCCCATGTTGAAAGCCACCCCCGCCCGGTAGACTGTCAAGCGTGACCACCGGGCTCTCCTACCTGCGAACACGGCGGCGGCTGGCTCTGCTGGTGCTGCCGGCGCTGCTGCTGCGAGCGCTGATCCCGTTGGGTTTCATGCCAGTGGCCGCCGGCGGCGGACTCGCAATCGGATTGTGCCCCGGCGAAGGCCCGATGCCGTCCGGCGTGGCCGGCCATGCCCAGCACGCGGGCGAGGGGGCCGGCGGGAGAGACGCGACGCATCACGCGCCCTGCCTGTTTGCCTCCGGCGCCACGGCCACCTCCGCATCCCTGCCTGCCGCGGCGCTGCCCGCCACGGCTGGCGCGACGGTCTCTGGCGAGCGCACAGCCATCCAGGTGTTTGTCCCCGCCATCCTGCGCACACAGTCCTCGCGCGGTCCCCCGCCCAGCGCCTGAAATCCTGGTGCACCCGGGCGCGCACTGAGCGGCCCCGGCGCGTACTCATTCGGAAAACCCATGGCGTCTGCGGACGTCTCGCCCTGGCGCGCGAGTTGGGAGAATCATGCTGAACTCAGTTATTCCCGGCCGGCTGCGGCGGTTTGCGTCGGCCGTTCTGGCAGTCATCCCGGTTGCCGTCGCGATGCCGCACAGCGCTCAAGCCTGTGCAAGCTGCGGCTGCACCCTGAGCTCCGATGCCGCGATGGGCTATTCAGCCATCGCCGGATGGCGCATGAGCGTTGAGTACGACTACCTGCACCAGGATCAGCTGCGCAGCGGCACGCGCCCGGTTTCCGGCGTGCCCGACGGACATGAGCTCGAGCGCGAGACGCTCAGCCGCTACCTCACCACGGGTCTGAGCTACAGCCCCAGCTCCTCCTGGAATATCAGCCTGCTCGTGCCCTACGTCGTGCGTACTCATTCGACCTACGGCACGTTCGTTGCGACGCAACCCCTGGCGGACCTGAGCAGCTCGCGCAGCTCGAGTCTCGGGGATATTCGACTCATCGGCGCCTACCAGGGATTGTTGCCGACCCACAATCTGGGCATTCAGCTGGGCGTCAAACTTCCCACCGGCCGCTACGGCACCGCGGTCGACTTTTACGGCGGGCCCAACGCCGGAACTCCGCTGGACGCGAGTCTGCAACCGGGCACGGGCAGCACCGATGTCATTGTCGGCGCCTACTACTATCAGGCGGTCAGTCAGAACTTCGACGCGTTCGTCAACGGACAATTCCAAAGCGCCGTGAACCACCACATGGATCAGCCGGGTAACGACTATCGGCCGGGCAACTCGACAACGGTGAGCCTTGGAGTGCGCTACGAAAGCAACCCCCAGTGGGTTCCGCAGCTGCAGGTGAACGTGCTGCACAAATCCCCCGACCAGGGAGCGCTCGCTGACATTCAAAGCACCGCGGGCACGGTCGCTTATCTGAGTCCGGGCCTGACGGCGCGCGTTTTTGCCAGCCTGCACG
>CATPBM010000306.1 GCA_955652625.1 uncultured Steroidobacteraceae bacterium | reverse complement strand
GCTGCGGAGTCTGCTTGCCGAGATTGCCGACGTCGAGGTTGTCGGGGAGGCGGCGAACGGCCACGAGGCGCTCAAGGAAACTAATTCCCTGGCGCCGGATGTCGTGCTGCTGGACGTGCGTATGCCGGGAATGGACGGACTCGAGACCGCGCGGCACCTGAACGTTCTGGAGGAGCCGCCGGCGGTTATTTTCACGACCGCCTACGACCAGTACGCGGTCGAGGCATTCCAGGCGCACGCCGTCGGTTACCTCCTGAAACCGGTGCGCCGGGAGCAGCTGGCGGCATCCCTCGCCCGCGCCGGACGCCTGACGCGCGCACAGCTGCAGAGGCTTGCGGCCGCCGGCGAAGCGCGGCGCAGCCACATCGCCGCGCGCGACCGCGACGGACTGAAACTCATACCCGTGGAGGAGGTGCTGTACTTCCTCGCCGACCAGAAATACACCACCGTGCGGCACCTCAACGGTGAGAATCTGATAGAGGATTCGCTGCGGCTGCTGGAGGGCGAGTTCGGCCCGGCGTTCGTGCGCATCCACCGAAACGCCCTGGTGAGCGTCAAGTACCTCGAGCGCATCGAACGCAACGCCGAAGGCCAGTACTTGGTATGCCTGCGCGGCTGCGAGACGCCGCTGCCGGTGAGCCGCCGCCTGGCGGGGGAGCTCAAGGAGCACTTCAGGATCTGAGCGCGCCGCGCCGGGACGGCTGATACCGCCCCGCCCCGATTGACTGCCCCTAGAGGATGTAGCGGCTCAGGTCCTCGTCCTGGACCAGCTTGCCCAGGTGATCGTCGACGTACTTCGCGTCGATGATCACGGGGGCCTTGCCGTCGGAGCTGTCCTTCTGGTCCGCCGCCTCGTACGACACCGTCTCGAGCATGCGCTCCATGACCGTATGCAGGCGCCGCGCGCCGATGTTCTCGGTGCGCTCATTCACCTGGAAGGCGATCTCGGCGATGCGCCGCACGCCGTCGGGCGCGAATTGCACCTGCACGCCCTCGGTCGCCATCAACGCCGTGTACTGTGTCGTGAGCGAGGCATCCGGCTCGGTGAGGATACGCACGAAGTCACCCACTTTCAGCGAGTCGAGCTCGACGCGGATCGGCAGCCGGCCCTGCAGCTCCGGAATCAGGTCCGAGGGCTTGGAAAGGCTGAAGGCTCCGGAGGCGATGAACAGCACGTGATCGGTCTTCACCGGGCCGTACTTGGTCGCCACGGTCGAGCCTTCGACGAGGGGCAGCAGGTCGCGCTGCACGCCCTCGCGCGACACGTCGGCGCCGAGGGTCTCCTGGCGGCGCGTCACCTTGTCGATCTCATCGATGAACACGATGCCGTTCTGCTCGGCATTGGCGAGCGCCTGGATCTTGAGCTCGTCCTCGTTGATGAGCTTGCCGGCCTCCTCGTCGATGAGCAGCTTCAGCGCCTCGCACACCTTCACCTTGCGGGTACGGGTGCGATTGCCGCCAAGGTTCTGGAACATCGACTGCAGCTGCTGTTGCATCTCTTCCATCCCCGGCGGCGCCATGATCTCGACGCCGGCCGGCATACCGCGCAGCTCGATCTCGATCTCGCGGTCATCGAGCTCGTGCTCGCGCAACATCTTGCGGAATTTCTGCCGCGTCTCCCCATCGCGCGCCTGCGCGGGCTCGTCGGTAGAGAATCCCATCATGCGCGGCTTGGGCAGCAGCGTATCGAGCACGCGCTCCTCGGCGGCGTCCAGCGCCCGCTCGCGCACCTTGGCCATTTCCTGCTCGCGCGTCATTTTCACGGCGACGTCGGCGAGCTCCTTGACGATCGAGTCGACGTCGCGGCCGACGTAGCCGACCTCGGTGAACTTGGTGGCCTCGACCTTGACGAACGGCGCGTTGGCGAGTTTCGCCAGACGCCGCGCAATCTCGGTCTTACCCACCCCAGTCGGGCCGATCATGAGGATGTTCTTGGGCGTGATTTCCTGCCGCAGGGGCTCGTCCACCTGCATGCGGCGCCAGCGGTTGCGCAGCGCGATGGCCACGGCGCGCTTGGCCGCGTCCTGACCGACGATGTGCTTGTCGAGCTCCAGGACGATCTGGCGGGGGGTAAGTGATGACATGCCTCAGGCCCCGGCGCCCTGGCGCGCCTGCAGTTCCTCGATGATCACATTGCGGTTGGTGTAGATGCAGATGTCCGCCGCGATGTTGAGCGCGCGCTCGACGATGCCGCGCGCATCGAGATCCGAAGCCTCCACCAGCGCCCGCGCCGCGGCCAGCGCGTACTGGCCGCCGGAGCCGATGGCGGCCACGTCGTGGTCGGGCTCGATGACATCGCCGTTGCCGGAGATGATGAACAGTTTCTCAAGATCCCCGACCAGCAGCAGCGCCTCGAGGCGCCGCAGGTAGCGGTCCGAGCGCCAGTCCTTGGCGAGCTCGATGGCGGCGCGCGTGAGGTTGCCGTACTTCTCGAGCTTGCTCTCGAAGCGCTCGAACAGGGTGAAGGCATCGGCCGTGCCGCCGGCGAAACCGGCGAGCACCCGATCGTCGGCAAGCCGGCGTATCTTGCGCGCGTTGCCCTTCATGACGGTGCTGCCGAGCGTCACCTGCCCGTCCCCCCCTAAGGCGATGGCGCCGTTGCGGCGCACACCGAGAATGGTGGTGCCGTGGGGGTTGAAACCTGAATTCTCGCTCATGGGATTTCCGTGTCTGCGTGGCTTGGGGCCGGAGCGGCGCGCGCCGCCTTCGGATCGCGGTGAGTTTCAGCGCCGCAGCACGCGCTTAAGCCTTGCGGCG
>CATPBM010000305.1 GCA_955652625.1 uncultured Steroidobacteraceae bacterium | reverse complement strand
TCACCGTGGTCACCAAGGTGAACACCGCCTATCCGCCAGGCGATGACAACGCGGGCGCGGACGACAACAACAATGACAACAGCGCACCGTTCGGCCCCAGCGGCCCAAACAGCCCGTTTGCGCCGTTCTTCCGCGGCATGCCCTTCCAGATGCCCCAGCCGGGGCCCACGCGCGGTGAAGGCTCAGGATTCATCATCCGTCCCGACGGCGTCATCATGACCAACGCACACGTGGTGAACGGGGCGAGCGAAGTGACCGTACGGCTGACCGACCGCCGCGAATACACGGCCAAGGTCATCGGCGTCGACACCAAGTCCGACATCGCCGTCATCAAGATCCAGGCCAAGGATCTGCCGACCGTGCGCGTCGGCGACTCGCGTGGTCTGCGGGTCGGTGAATGGGTGCTGGCGATCGGTGCGCCGTTCGGTTTCGAGAACAGCGCCACCGCGGGCATCGTGAGCGCCAAGGGCCGCACGCTCGATTCCGGCTACGTGCCCTTCATCCAGACCGACGTGCCGATCAACCCCGGCAACTCCGGCGGACCGCTGTTCAACATGCGTGGCGAAGTCGTCGGCGTCAACTCTCAGATCTACAGCCGCAGCGGCGGCTACATGGGCGTGTCGTTCTCGATCCCGATCGATGTCGCCATGCAGGTCAGCCAGCAGCTGCAGAGCACCGGCCACGTCACCCGCGGCAAGCTCGGCGTGGTGATCCAGAACGTCACCCAGGGGCTCGCGGACTCATTCGGACTGCCGCAGCCCGAGGGCGCGCTGGTGTCGAGCGTGGAAAAGGGCGGCCCTGCCGAGCAGGCTGGCATCGAGCCCGGGGACGTGATCCTGAAGCTCAACGGCGAGCCGCTGAAGGATTCGAACGAGTTGCCGGTGCAGATCGCGAGCGTGAGCCCGGGCACCAGCGTCAAGCTCGAGATCTGGCGTAACCACGCCACCCGCGACATCAGCGTCAAGCTCGGCGAGATGCAGGACAAGCGCACTGCGGCCAACGCGCCAGCGCACGCCGACGGCGGCAAGCTCGGACTCGCGGTGCGCCCGCTGACGGGCGAGGAGCAGCGCCAGGCCAACACGAAGGACGGACTCGTGGTGGAGCGCTCGAGCGGGCCGGCAGCCGATGCCGGCATTCAGCCCGGCGACGTGGTGCTCGCCGCGAACGGCGCGCCGGTGAAGAGCGCCGATGAGCTGCGCAGCGCGGTGGAGAAGTCCAGGGGACACATCGCGCTGCTCATCCAGCGCGGGGATGCGCGGCTGTTCGTGCCGGTCAGGGTCGGCTAGACGCCAGGGCGGCTCCGTTCGTCACCATCGCTGCCATCAGCTCGTTCACCGGCAGCGCGTCGAGCTCCTTAGGCTTGGCGAACAGCGCCTTGATGCGCTCGGCCTGCTTCGCGCCGAAGTGCGCCTCCACCGACGCTTCGAACTTCCTCACCAGCACCGGAATGCCCTCGGCGCGTCGCCTGCGATGGCCGATCGGAAAATCCACCTGCACGCGCTCACTCGCGCTGCCGTCTCTGAAGAACACCTGCACCGCGTTGCCGATGTAGCGCTTGTCCGCGGCGTAGTACTCCTGCGTGAAGGTCGGGTTCTCGCGCACCTGCATTTTCGCGCGCAGCGCATCGATGCGCGGATCGGCGGCCACGGCGTCCTCGTAGTCCGCCGCGCTGAGACGCCCGAAGATGAGCGGTACCGCCACCATGTACTGGATGCAGTGGTCGCGGTCGGCGGGATTGGCGAGCGGCCCCACCTTGTCGATGATGCGCACCCCCGGTTCCTGGGTCTCGATCACGATGCGCTCGATGTCGGCGAGCCGCTCGCTGACCTTGGAATGCAGCCTCATCGCCGCCTCGACCGCGGTCTGGGCATGGAACTCCGCGGGGTAGGAGATCTTGAACAGCACGTTTTCCATGACGTACGTCCCGAAGGGCTGCGGCAGGAGGATGGGTTTGCCCCTGAAGAGCACATCGCAAAAGCCCCAGGTCTTCGCCGACAGCGCCGAGGGGTAGCCCATCTCGCCGGTGAGCGCGATGAGCGCGAGGCGCACCGCGCGGCTGGTCGCATCCCCCGCGGCCCAGCTCTTACGCGAGCCGGTGTTGGGGGCATGGCGGTAAGTACGCAGCGCCCCGCCGTCGATCCACGCATTGGACACCGCGTTCACCACCTGCTCCTCGCTCGCTCCCAGCATGCTCGCCACTACCGCGGTCGAGGCCACGCGCACCAGCAGCACGTGATCGAGCCCCACGCGGTTGAAGCTGTTCTCGAGAGCCAGCACGCCCTGGATCTCGTGCGCCTTGATCATCGCAGTGAGCACGTCGCGCACCGTGGGCGGGGCCTTGCCCGACATCACCGCAATGCGCGCCAGGTAGTCGGCGACGGCGAGGATGCCGCCGAGATTGTCCGAGGGGTGGCCCCACTCGGCGGCGAGCCAGGTATCGTTGAAGTCGAGCCAGCGGATCATCGCCCCGATGTTGAAGGCGGCCTGCACCGGCTCGAGCTCGAACGAGGTGCCCGGCACGCGCGCGCCGCCGGGCATGACGGCTCCCGGCACCACCGGACCCAGGAGCTTGCGGCACGCAGGGTATTTGAGCGCCTGGAAGCCGCAGGCGAGCGTGTCCATGAGGCAGTAGCGCGCCGTGTCGCAAGCGAGCTGTGAGCGCACGGTGTAGTTACGCGCATAGCGGGCAAGGCCCAAGAGCGCCGGGTCAGGCTCGGGGCGCTCGGCGGACTTGATGTCGCGGGAGGACATGGGAGTTGCGGTTACGGTCGGCGCTCGATGGGCACGAACTTGACGTTTTCGGGGCCGGTGTAGTTGGCGGCCGGACGGATGATCTTGCCGTCGACGCGCTGCTCCATGACGTGCGCCGCCCAGCCGGTGGTGCGCGCGATCACGAACAGCGGCGTGAACATTTCGGTAGGCACACCCATCATGTGATAGGAGACCGCCGAGAACCAGTCGAGGTTCGCGAACAAGCTCTTCACCTCACGCATCGTCGTCTCGATGCGCGCGGCGATGTCGAACATTTTCGTGTTGCCCGCTTCCTTCGCAAGGCTGCGAGCCACATCCTTGATCATCTGGTTGCGCGGATCAGCGAGGGTATACACGGGGTGCCCGAAGCCGATGATGACCTCGCGGTTCGCCACCCGGGCGCGGATGTCGGCATCGGCTGCGTCCGGGGTGTCGTAGCGATTCTGGATGCCGAACGCCGCCTCATTGGCGCCGCCGTGCTTGGGTCCTCGCAGCGCACCGATCGCACCGGTGATGCACGAGTGCATGTCCGCGCCGGTGCCGGCGATGACGCGCGCCGCGAAAGTCGAGGCGTTGAACTCGTGCTCGGCGTAGAGGTTGAGCGAGGTGTGCATGGCGCGCACCCAGGAGGCTGGAGGAGCGCGCCGGTGCAGCAGGTGCAGGAAATGCCCGCCGATGGAGTCGTCCTCGGTCTCGACCGCAATGCGATGCCCGCTCTGGGTCCAGTGATGCCAGTAGATGAGCATCGAGCCGAGGGATGCGATGAGCCGGTCGGCGATGTCGCGCGCCCCGCTCGCGGCATGATCCTCCTTCTCCGGCAGCGTGCAGCCGAGGACGGATACGCCGGTGCGCAGCACGTCCATTGGATGGCTGGCCGCCGGCAGCACCTCCAGCGCACTGCGCACGGTGGCCGGCAGCCCGCGCAGCGACCTGAGCTTCGTCTTGTAGGCGGCGAGCTCGGCGCGATTGGGAAGCTTGCCATGGATGAGCAGGTGGGCGATCTCCTCGAACTCGCTTACGGATGCGATTTCCAGGATGTCATAGCCGCGATAGTGCAGATCGTTGCCGGTGCGCCCCACGGTGCACAGCGCGGTATTGCCCGCCGTCACGCCCGACAGGGCGACGGATTTCTTCGGTTTGAACGCCGTGTTCTCAGTCATGACTTTCTTTCCCGAACAGCTCATCGAGTTTCTTCTCGTACTCGTGGTAGCCGAGCACTTCATAGAGCTCATCGCGCGTCTGCATGTAGGGCACCACGCTCTTCTGCGTGCCCTGCTTGCGGATGGCCTCATACACTACCGTGTGGGCCTTGGCCGCGGCACGGAACGCCGAGAGCGGATACAGCACCAGCCGTACGCCGGTCGCGCCGAGCTCGGTGAGGCCAAAGAGCGGCGTCTGCCCGAATTCGGTGAGATTGGCGAGCACCGGTACGCGCACCGCGCTGGCGAACTGCCGGTACTCCTCGAGCGTTCTCAGGGCCTCGGCGAAGATCATGTCGGCGCCCGCCTCCACGTACGCCGCCGCGCGCTCGAGCGCCGCGCTCTGTCCCTCCACCGCGTGCGCATCGGTGCGCGCCATGACGACGAATTGCGCATCGCTGCGCCCGTCGACCGCGGCCTTGAGGCGATCGACCATCTCGCTCGCCGGCACCAGCGCCTTGCCCGGGCGGTGGCCGCAGCGCTTGGCGGACACCTGGTCCTCGAGGTGCATGCCGCCGGCGCCGGCGCGGAGGAGCTCCCGGCAGGTGCGGGCGATGTTGAACGCGCTGCCGAAGCCGGTGTCGGCATCGACGAGCAGCGGCAGCGGGCAGGCGGCGCTGATGCGGCGCACGTCCTCGCAGACGTCATTCAACGAGGTCATCCCCAGATCCGGCAGGCCGAAGGAAGCGTTGGCCACTCCCGCGCCGGAAAGATAGATGGCCTTGAATCCCGCGCGCTGCGCGAGCAGCGCCGCATAGGCGTTGATCGTGCCGACCACCTGCAGGGGACGCTCGGCCCCGACCGCGGCCCGCAGGCGAGCCCCGGCGCTGACTGATCGTTCCGACATGTCTGCAACCTCACAAGGGGAATACACATTCTATACGCGGCGCGAGGCGGGCGACGTTACGATCGGGGGTCGGGTCAGGCGATGCGCACCACCGTGCGGCCGGTGACGTGGCCCTGGATATACGCCGGAAACGCCGCCGGCAGCTCCTCGAAGCCGATGGTGCGGGTGATGATGCGCTCGAGGTGCCTGGGTTTCAGGTCCGTTGCGATGCGCTGCCACACCGCCAGCCGCAACTCGCGCCGCGTGGCCGAGGAGTTGATCCCCAGGAGCGACACGCCGCGCAGGATGAACGGCATGACAGTGGTTTTCAGGTCCGGGCCGCTCGCAAGTCCGACGCTGGCGATGTTGCCCCAGAAATCCACGGTGCGTGTCAGCCAGGCGAGAGTGTCGCCACCAAGATTGTCGATGGCGCCGGCGAAGCGCGCGTTCTCCAGAGGACGGCTGCCGAGGTCGAGGTCCTGGCGCACGAGGACCTCGCCGGCGCCCAGTTCCTTAAGATACGGCGCCGCGTCTGCCTTGCCGCTGACCGCCACCACCGGGTAGCCGCGCGCGCTCAGCATGTCGATGGCAACGCTGCCAACACCCCCGGTGGCGCCCGTGACCGCGATGGGCGCGCTGCCTGGTGACTGGCCGTTTTGCTCCATGCGGTGGATGGCGAGTGCCGCGGTGAATCCCGCCGTGCCGAGCCCCATGGCGGTGGCGGCGTCGAGTCCTGGCGGCATGGGAATGACCCAGTCTCCTGGCACGCGTGCCACTTCCGCGTAGCCCCCGTCGTGCGTCTCGGACAGACCGCAGCCCGTCACGAGCACGGCATCGCCTGGCCGGAAGCGCGCATCCGCGGAGGACTCGACGCGGCCTGCGAGGTCGATGCCGCCCACGAGCGGGTAGCGGCGCAGGATCCTGCCCGCACCCGTGGCCGCGAGCGCGTCCTTGTAGTTGATGCCGGAATGGCTGACGCGGATCACCACCTCCCCCGGCCCGAGGTCATCGAGGGTGAGCTCCTCGAAACGCGCGGCAATGCGGCCGTTCTCGGAGTGGATGCGAAATGCCTTGAACCGGTTCATGACTTCACCGCCTTGGGTGCTGCGATACGCGCGAGCCACGCGATGAGGCCCTGGGTATTGAGCTGCAGATCCCCCGCCAGCGCATGCTCGATTTCGGCATCGGAGAGCCGCACGCCGTGGTGTCGCGCCAGCCCGAGCCACAGGGCGAGCATGTCGGCGCGGATGCCTGCCGCGGGATCGGCATCGGCGGCATGGGCCCGGGCGATGCGTGCGAGCTCCACGATCTGCTCCTTGAGGGCCACACTCAGGCGCGGCACGTCGGTGACGCGGCTGAAATGCATGAGGTACATGGCCTCGGGCTGGTAGCCGAGCATGCGGTCGATGGAGGCCAGGTGCTGCTCCGGATCGAACTGCGTGGGCACTGTCGAGGGGGTGATGAAGGCGCCGTTCGCGGTATCGAGCGAGCGGTACGAAATCCCGAACGTGTCGCCGGTGAAAATGCTCGCGTGAGCCTGATCGATCACGACGTAGTGATGGGCGGCGTGTCCTGGAGTGTGGATGAGCTCGAGCGTGCGCGCACCTAAAGTCACGCGCTCCCCGTCCTGCACCACCTGCACGCGCGCGGCGGGGATCGGCACCAGTTCCCCATACAGACGCTGGAAGCGCTGCTCGCCGTAAACGGCCTTCGAGCCGGCGATGAGCTTCGCCGGATCGATCATGTGCGGCGCGCCGCGCGGGTGCAGGAGCGCGCGGGCGTTGGGAAGCTCCTGCATGAGGCGGCCGGCGCCGCCGGCGTGATCCAGGTGTACGTGCGTGAGCAGGAGATAATCTACCGCCTCGCGCGCGATGCCGAGCTCGAAGAGCGCGGCGAGCAGGTAGGGTACCGAGGCATTGGTGCCGACGTCGACGATCGCGGCGCGCCCTGCATCCTCGATGACATGCGCGGCGGCATGTCCCGCGTACAGGTACTCGCAGTCAACGGCGGTGATGCCGTGCGGGTGTCGATACAGCCGCGGCGTTACGGGAACGATGCCCGGCGGCGGCCGTGGATCGGGGTTGCGCATGTACACATCCTAATCAAGTACGCTAGCTTAGACACATGCTCCATGAACGTTGTTTCCTGAAGCTCGCCGCGGCCACGATTGCCGGCGTGGCCATCCTGACCGCCTCCGCGGCGCTGGCGCAGCAGGTGCCCGCTGCGCAACACCGCCAGCAGGGCAATCTCGTGTTCGACGGAGTTCCGCCGCCGCAGGCGGGTCTGGCCGCAGTTCTTGCGCGCTACCAGCAATCACGCGGGGCGACTTTTCTCGACTGGATGGCCGACGGCAGCATGCTCATCCAGACGCGTTTCGGCGATACCGAGCAGGTGCACCGGGTCGCAGCTCCCCTCGCGATGCGCGAGCAGCTCACGTTCTATGACGACCCGATCGAATGGGCACGCGCCGCGCGCAGCGGCACCGGTTTCGTATTCCTTAAGGACCAGGGGGGCGATGACAACGCCCAGGTGTACTACCAGTCCACTGCCGGCAGCGTGCGCGCGCTCACCAAGGGCAGCTTCATCCACGGCAGCGCGGTGTGGGCGCACGACGGCAAGCGGGTCGCCTTCTACGGCAACGACCGCGACTCGGTCAGTTACGACGTGTACGTCGCGGAGGTGAGCAGCGGGGCGGCACCGCAGCTGCTCGTCGGCGGCCGCCAGGACACCTGGTATCCCCTGGACTGGTCGGCGGATGACTCGAAGCTCCTGGTATGGAAGTACCTCTCGATCAGCGAGAGCTACCTGTACATCGCGGACGCGGGGAGCGGCACGCTCACCGCGCTCGATGACAGCGGCCGCAAGGTCGGCATCCGCGCGGCGCGCTTCGCCCCCGACGGCCGCGGCGTGTATGTGCTGAGCGACGAGGACGGTGAGTTCACGCAGCTGAGGTTCAAGGATCCCGTCACCCACGAGAACCGCCGCGTCACGCCCGACCTCTCCTGGGACGTGGAAGACTTCGACGTCAGCGCCGACGGCCGCTACATCGCCTACGTCCTGAACGAGGATGGCCGCAGCCGCCTCGCGGTGCTCGACACCCAGACCAAACAGCAGCTGCCGGCGCCCGGGCTCCCGGAAGGACGCATCGGCAACCCGCGCTTCGACCGCACGGGGCGCAAGCTCGCCATGTCGGTGGAAACCCCGACCGCGCCGCGCGACGTGTATGTCTATGAGGTCGAGCACGGCCTCCTCACGCGCTGGACCCGTAGCGAAGCCGGCCCGCTGGAGGCGGCAAACCTGGTGACGCCGGAGCTGGTGCGCTATCCGACCTGGGACCGCAGCGGCGCTCATGCGCGCATGCTGTCGGCATATATCTACCGGCCGCGCGGCAGCGCTCCCTGCCCGGTGGTGATCGACATTCACGGCGGACCCGAGGATCAGTACCGCCCGGGTTGGAACCCGTTCGTGCAGTTCCTCGTCAACGAGCTCGGTTACGCGGTGGTCGCGCCCAACGTGCGCGGCTCCTCCGGCTACGGCAAAAGCTTCCTCGCCCTCGACAACGGCGTGCTGCGCGAGGATGCGGTGCGCGACATCGGCTCACTGCTGGTGTGGATCGGCGTGCAGCCCGGATTCGACCGCGAGCGTGTGGCGGTAATGGGCGGCTCGTACGGCGGCTACATGGCGCTCGCCTCGCTCGTCACCTACGGTGAGCGGCTGCGCGGCGGCATCGACGTCGTCGGCATCAGCAACTTCGTGACCTTCCTGCGCAACACCGCCGCGTACCGGCGCGACTGGCGCCGCAGCGAGTATGGCGACGAGCGCGACACTAACATGCGCATCTTCCTCGATCGCATCTCCCCGCTGACCAACGCCATTCGCATCAAGAAGCCGCTGCTGGTGGTGGCGGGCGAGAACGACCCGCGCGTGCCGCTCTCGGAATCAGAGCAGCTGGTATGGCGCGTGCGCTCCGTGGGCGGGGAGGTGTGGTACCTGGTGGCGAAGGACGAGGGGCACGGCTTTCGCAAGAAAACCAACCGCGACGAGTACCTGCTCACCGCGGCGAGTTTCCTGCAGAAGCTCGCGCACTAGTTGATTGGCCGAAAGGGGCCTGCGGCCCTTTCGGCGGGCCAACCCATCAGCTGACTCGAACCCGCCGGCAAAAGGCGTGGCCTTTGCCGGCGAAGCGTGCGCTTTTAGCGGCGGTTCAGGCGCTGCTCGTCGCTGGCGCGGCCACAGGCGACTTAAAGCCGAGCTTGAGCAGCCGGGCGGCAACCATGAGCACGGCGAAGCCGAGCAATGCAAGTCCCGCATCTGTCAGCAACATGGCAGTGGTCCCCGCGCGATCGTGCACCGCGCCCTCAATCAGTGTGGGATAGGCGAACGCGAAATTGGTCAGGGACCACATGGCCGCAGCCTTCGTGGAGGCCGCCCCCTTGCCGATCGCGGTCATTACGATGGCCAGCAGGGCGGCGTAGCAGGCGCTCGCAAGGCCCCGGTACAGCAACTCCAACGCAAAGAAAGGCAGGGGCGTGCGGGGCGCCAGCGCCAGCCCCAGCACCGCCGCGATCATCACCCAGCCCTCCAGGATGTAGGCCTTCCAGGGACCCATGCGGGTCGAGAGCCAGCCGGAGAAAACCGCGCCCGCGATGCTCGCGATCGCGCTGAGCGTAATCCACGCCGCGAGCTGCTCGGCAGTGATGGACCATTCCCGTGCAATAGCGCCGATCAGGCCCGATTCGGTTCCTGCACCGAAGGGCACGACGCACAGGACCGCGATCAGCGCGCCGTTACGGGTGCGAAGGAAATTCCACAGATCCGTCATTGCCGCGCGCAGCCTCGCTGGAAGCTCGCGCGGCGACACGGCTGGTCCCGACGATGCAAGAAGGATTGCCATCGCTGCCAGTGCCGCTGCACCGGTACTGAGCGCGGCCACCAGCGGCCGGCTGGAGAGGTGCGCCAGCAGCCAGATCGTTGCGGCGGCTGCCCCGGTTTTGCCCCGGATGCCGCCGGCGGTGTAGAAGCCGCTGGCGACGCCGAGCCTGGCGGCAGGCACGTCATAGGCCATGAGTCCCTTGATTGCAACGGCCGCCAGGGCCGCTCCCGAAGAAGAACAGAACGCCAGCACCCGCAGGAGCGGCACCGATTAGTAGTTCCATGGCGCCACCAGCAAAGCGGCCAGGCAGGCGCACATCACCGTCGCGCCGCCGATGTACCAGCGCCGGCTGGTGAACGACGCGTCGACCATCGGTGCCCAAACGAATTCGAACGAGAAAGGGAGCGAGGAAGCGGCAATGACGGTCGCGACCTGGTGAACGGGCACTCCAGCCCTTACCAGGCCGCTGCCCATGGCGAGCGCCACGA
This sequence comes from uncultured Steroidobacteraceae bacterium, assembly GCA_955652625.1. GTDB lineage: Bacteria > Pseudomonadota > Gammaproteobacteria > Steroidobacterales > Steroidobacteraceae > 13-2-20CM-66-19. The sequence goes on along the minus strand of CATPBM010000305.1, from coordinate 5,200 downwards.
CCCCGAGAGGCCACGCTGTGCAGGTGTGCAGAAAGAGGAACGCGAGCGGCGGAGCGCGCCGGGTCATGTCGGCGCCGCCTCCGGCGGGAACGACACCGTCACCGTGAGTCCCTTGCCCGCAGGTCCGTCGCTGAGCTGCACTGTGGCGCCGTGCGCATCGGCGATGGCCTTGACGATCGCAAGTCCCAGCCCGCTGCCCGGCGGCACGGTGCCGGCGCGCCGATAGAAGCGATCGAACACCCGCGCGCGTTCCTCGGGCCGGATGCCCGGACCATCGTCGCTGACGACGAGCCGCGCACCCGCCGCCGCGGGGGCGGGCTGCACGCTCACGTCGACCCGCCCGCCCGCCGGCGTGTAACGCACGGCGTTGTCGACGAGGTTGCGCAACTGCGTACGCAGCGCGTCCGCATCGCCACGCACGCTCGCCGGTTGCGCGGCCGCTACCCCCAGATCGATGTTACCGGCATCGGCGAGCGGCACGAGCTCGGCGACGACCTCGCGCGCCAGGTCATCGAGGCGCACCGGCACGCGCTCGGCGTCCGCGCGCGGCTCCTCGCGGGCGAGCGCCAGCATCTGTTCCACCAGGCGAATGGCCCGCTGCACGCCCGCCGCCAGCGTGTCCATGGCCGCCGCGCGCTCAGCCTCGCTGCTGGCGCGCGCCAGCATTCCCATTTGCAGGTGCAGCGCCGTCAGCGGGGTGCGCAGCTCGTGCGCCGCGTCCGCCACGAAGGCACGCTCGCGGCCGAGGGCCGTGCGCAGGCGCGCGAGCAGCTCGTTGAGCGCGTTGACGAGCGGCTGCACCTCATCCGGCAGCGGCGCGTCGGGGAGCGGATCAAGAGCGTTGACACGGCGCGCCTTCACCAGCGTGGTGAGCTCCTGCAGGGGCTGGAGGGCGTGCCCGACCGCGAACCAGATGAGCAGCGCGAGCCCCGGCAGCAGCAGCGCAAAGGGCTTGAGCGTCTCTAGCGCGAGCTCCGCGGCGCGCTGCTCGCGCACGCTCATCGGCTGGGCCACCTGGATTACCCGGGTTACGGCCTGCACGCCGAACACGCGCCAGCGCCCCTCGCGGGTGCTGACGGTGGCGAACCCGAGCGTGGTGATCTGCGGCAGCACCGCGTGCGGCCGCGACAGGTACACGCGCACGCCATCGAGCGACCAGACCTGTACCACGAAGTCGTAGGAAGCGTCGGCAGGGGCAAACTGCGGCGCGAGCAGGTACTCGACCGGCTGGTCACGCAGGATGAGGGCGGTCTCACGCAGGTGGTAATCGAAGAAGGCGTCCGCTTCGGCGAGCGCGTTGCGATAGACGATCCAGCCGCCCACGGCGCCGATCAGCACCACACCGGCGAGGAGCGAGGCGAGCAGGCGCGCGCGCAGCGAGCTCATGGGGCCGGACGCACGCGGTAGCCGACGCCGCGCACGTTGAGAATGAACTGCGCGCCGAGCTTCCTGCGCAGCCCGTGGATGTGCACCTCCACCGCGTTGCTCTCCACTTCCTCGCCGAAGCCGTACAGGCGCTCCTCGATCTGCGCGCGCGACAGGATGGTGCCCGGCCGTTCCATCAGCAGCTGCAGCAGCGCAAACTCCCGCGGCGACAGCGCGACCTCCGTGCCGTCCCGGCTAACGCGATGCGCCGCCGGATCGAGCACCACACTCAGGTGCGTGATCACCGGTGCCGGCCGGCCGGACTTGCGGCGCAGCAGCGCGCGGATGCGGGCCGCGAGCTCGTCCAGATCGAACGGCTTGATGAGATAGTCGTCGGCGCCGGCGTCGAGACCGGACACCCGGTCGGAGACGGCGTCGCGCGCGGTGATGATGAGCACCGGCAGTTCCTCGCCGCGCTGCCGCAGGGTCTTGAGGAATGCGAGGCCGTCGCCACCCGGGAGCCCCAGGTCCAGCAACATCAGCGAGAATGGCTCGGTGCGCAGCACCTGTGCCGCAGCGCCGGCGTCATGCACCCAGTCGACGGTGAAGCCCTCGCGCTTCAATCCGGCGCGGATGGCCTCGCCGATCATGGTGTCGTCTTCTACCAGCAGCAGCCTCACAACATGCAAAGTATGATCAATCGCGCGCGCGATGGCGCGAGGAGCTGCATTGAGCACGGTCGAGCGTCTGATGGGGGACTCGGCAACCCTGGGGGTCAGCCTCACCGAGGGCGACGCCGCGCGCCTGCTCGCCCTTCTCGAGGAGCTCACGCGCTGGAACCGCTCTTACAACCTGACGGCGATCAGGGATCCTGAGGCCATGGTCACGCACCATCTGCTCGACAGCCTCAGCGTGAGTCCCGATCTTGTGGGCACGCGCATCGCGGACGCCGGCACCGGGGCGGGGTTCCCCGGCCTGCCGCTGGCGGTGTGCAATCCGCAGCGCCACTTCACCCTCATCGACTCGACCGCCAAGAAGCTGCGCTTCGTCTGCCACGCCGTGCAGCTGCTCGGCCTTGGCAACGTGACGGCGGTGCATGCGCGGGTCGAGGCGCTCAAGGCCGATACGCCGTTCGATACCGTGGTGGCGCGCGCGTTCGCGCCGCTCCCGCAGATGCTGGCCAGGGTGGCCTCGCTGTGCGGCCCCGCGAGCCGGGTGCTCGCGATGAAGGGCAAATGGCCGGCGGATGAGATCGCGGCCCTGCCTGGCCCGTGGCGCGTGCTCGGCTCACGCGAGCTCACGATCCCGGGACTTGATGCCGCGCGCTGCGTCATCGCGCTGGCGCCGGGCTGATGGCCGTGGACCCGCCTCGCAACCCGATCCTCACCACCTGGCCGCTGCTGCTCGGCATGGGGATCCTGATGCTCGGCTCGGGCCTGCAGGCCACGCTGCTGGGGCTGCGCGCTACCGTGGAGGGTTTCCCCACCCCGGTCACAGGGCTCGTCATGTCCTGCTACTACGTGGGATTTCTCGTAGGCACCACGATTGCGCCGCGCCTGCTGCTGCAGGTCGGGCACGTGCGGGCCTTTGCAGCGCTCGCAGCGCTCGCATCCGTTGCGGTCCTGGTGCACGCCTCCTGGGTGCACCCCTTGCCCTGGGCCGCCATGCGTCTGGTCTCGGGGATGTGTTTCGCGGGTATCTACGTCGTAGCCGAGAGCTGGCTGAATCATCGCGCCAGCCGCTCCAATCGCGGGCGCCTCCTGGCGGTGTACATGCTGGTGCTGTACGTCGGGCTGGGCGCGGCGCAGTTTCTCCTGCTGCTGTCGAGCCCGCAGACCGCAGCCCCCTTCATGCTGGTCTCGGCACTCATATCGCTCGCGATGGTGCCGATCGTGGCTTCCGCGCAGCCCACACCCGATCCCGCCATGCTGCCGCAGCCAGTGCGCTATCGCGACCTGTACGCCATATCCCCGCTCGCCGTGGTGGCCGTCGCCGCCTCGGGAATGATTTCCTCCATCATCTTTTCCATGGGCCCGGTGTACGCGCGACTGAGCGGCGCGGGGACCCACGGGGTGGCCGAATTCATGGCGGTCAGCATTCTCGCGGCGGTACTCACCCAGTACCCCGTCGGCAGGCTCTCCGATCGCGCCGATCGGCGCACGGTGATTGCCGGCGCGTGCGTGCTCGCGACGCTCGTCGCGGGCGGCATCGTGGCCTTCGGCCCGCTGCCGCGTGCGCTGTACCTGCTGCTGACAGCGCTCTTCAGCGGCGCGGCGCTGACGCTCTATTCCCTTGCGGTCTCGCACATCAACGACAAGCTCGAACCGGCGCAGATGGTGGCCGCGAGCAGTGCGCTGCTGTCGATCAATGGCATGGCCGCGGCCTCAGGTCCGGTGATGGCCGGAAGCCTGATGGCCGCCTTCGGGCCACGGGCCTACTTTGGGACCCTCGCTGCACTCACCGGGGCGCTGACCGTATACGACCTGTGGCGCAAGAGCCGTCGCAGTCCGGTCCCTCACGCTCAAAAGGGTCCCTTCATCAACACCCAGCAGATCGTGACTTGCGCTGGACTGGATCCGGCTCCCTCGGGCGCGGTGCCGGAAAGCCCGCTCGCCGCGTCCGCCTCAATCAAGGCAGCACAGGGAGCGCCGTCGTCTCCTTGATGACCGCCATGGCGATCGAGGAATTGACCGACTGCATGCCGGGGAAGCGCGACAGGTGATCGAGGAAAAAGGCTTCGTAGGCCTTGATGTCGCGGCACACGATGCGCAGCAGGAAGTCCGTCTCGCCCATGAGCGTATAGCACTCGAGGATTTCAGGGTGCGTGCGCACGGCCTGCTCGAAGCGCAGCAGCGCATCGCGACCGTGACCTGAGAGCTTCACGTGCGAGAACACCATGATGGAGAGCCCGAGCTTCTCGCGGTCAAGCAGGGCGACACGCTTGCGGATGACTCCCTGCTCCTCGAGGCGGCTGACGCGCCGCCAGCAGGTGGATGGGCTCATGCCGAGGCGCTCGGCGACTTCCGCGGCCGAGAGATGGCCCTGCTGCTGGATGAGGTCCAGGATGCGCAGATCGCCGCGGTCCAGGTCAGGGTGCATTGTTCGTCTCAGGATATGGGGGTTCGGTGCGATAGATATCTCACCGGACGGGGGTTCAAAGCAACTTTCTGTGACGAGCCGTGCAAGCGCAGGCCCTACCCTTATGCGACCCTGACGCAGGGTCAGAGGGCCCGAAAGTCCTATGGAAATCTTCGACATGCGTGAGTTCGACGGCCACGAGCTGGTGGTCTTCGGACACGATGCGTCCACGGGGCTGCGCGCCATCATTGCGGTGCATTCCACGGCGCTCGGCCCGGCCGCGGGGGGCTGCCGCATGTGGCCGTATGCGACGGCGGCGGAGGCCGTCGCCGACGTGCTGCGCCTGTCGCGCGGCATGAGCTACAAGAACGCGCTGGCGGGACTGTCCTTCGGCGGCGGCAAGGCGGTGATCATCGGCGAATCGCGCAAGGCGAAGACCCCGGAGCTCTTCGCGGCCTTCGGCCGCTTCGTTGATTCCCTGGGCGGCCGCTACCTCACCGCCGAGGACGTCGGCACGACCATGGCGGACATGGCGAACGTGGCGCGCGTGACGCGCTACGTATCTGGTCTCGGCGCGGCATCCGGGCAGGCCGGCGGGGACCCCGGACCGAAGACCGCGCTTGGGGTGTTCTTAGGGATCAAGGCGGCCGTGAAATTCAGGCTGCAGCGCAGCGACCTCAGGGGCGTAACGGTCGCGGTGCAGGGCGTGGGCGCGGTGGGCTACCACCTGTGCGCCCTGCTGGCGGCCGAGGGTGCG
>CATPBM010000304.1 GCA_955652625.1 uncultured Steroidobacteraceae bacterium | reverse complement strand
GTGCAGTACAGCTCGCAGATCGGCGAGCATCATGCGGTGCGCCGTGCCGCCGGTGTATTCGACGTCTCGCACATGTGCGTCGTGGACCTCAAGGGGCAGCGCGTGCGCGCGTTTCTCGAGTATCTGGTGGCGAACGACGTGGGCAAGCTCAAGGCCCCCGGCAAGGCGCTCTACACCTGCATGCTGAACGAGCAGGGCGGCGTGCTCGATGATCTCATCGTCTACTACCTGAGCGATTCCTGGTTCCGCGCGGTCGTGAACGCCGGCACGCGCGACAAGGATCTCGCCTGGATCCGCAGGCACAGCCCCTCTTTCGGCGTCGAGGTGAGCGAGCGCGCCGATCTTGCCATGCTCGCCGTTCAGGGCCCGGAGGCGCGCGCCAAGGCGGCACAGCTGCTCGCGCCTGCGCAGGCGGCCGCCGCCCTGGCGCTGGCAAGCTTCGTCGGGCGCGAGCTCGGGGACTGGTTCGTCGCGCGCACCGGTTACACCGGCGAGGAGGGCTTCGAGATCATGATGCCCGCGCAGGATGCGGTGCCGGCGTGGCGCAAGCTCAATGCGCTCGGCGTCGCCTCCTGCGGACTGGGTGCCCGCGACACGCTGCGCCTGGAAGCGGGCATGAATCTCTACGGCAACGACATGGACGAGAGCACGCACCCGTTCGAGTCCGGGCTCGGCTGGACTGTGGCGCTCGAGCCGCGTTCGCGCGCGTTCATCGGCCGTGAGGCACTCGAGGCAATAGCCGCGCGCGGCTCACCGCGCAAGCTCGCCGGCCTGCTGCTCGAGGATCGCGGCGTGCTGCGCAGCCATCAGAAGGTGACGGTTCCCGGTGTCGGCGCGGGCGAGATCACCAGCGGCACCTACTCTCCGACTCTGGAGCGTTCGATCGCCCTCGCGCGCGTGCCGGCGGCCAGCGCCGACAAGGTGCAGGTGGATATCCGCGGCAAGCTCCTCAATGCCCGCATCGTGAAGCCGCCGTTCGTTCGATTTGGAAAATCCCTGGTTACCCTTTAGTGAAGGACCCCTGCATGAGCAACGTTCCCGCGGATCTTAAGTACACCAAGTCGCACGAGTGGGTGCGCACGCTCAAGGACGGCACGCTCGAGATCGGCATCACCGATCACGCCCAGCATGCGCTCGGTGACCTGGTGTTCGTGGAGGTGCCTGAGGCCGGGCGCACCGTCAAGTCGGGTGAGCCCTGCGCCGTGGTGGAATCGGTCAAGGCGGCGTCGGACGTCTACGCGCCCGTCGCAGGATCTGTCACGGAGGGCAATGCGCGGCTCGCCGCCGAGCCGGAAACGCTCAATTCTGAGCCTTATGGCTCGGGCTGGCTGATGCGCCTCAAGCCCGCGCCGGGCGCGCTCGCGAAGGCAGAGCTGATGCCGGCGGCGGATTATCAGAAGATGCTGGACGCGGAGGGCGGCTGATGGCCTTCATTCCCCACACCGAGGCCGACGTCGCGCAGATGCTCGCCGCGATCGGCGTCAAGCGCATCGAGGATCTGTTCGATGAGATCCCGGCGCAGTTGCGCGTCAAGTCCCTCGCCGGGGTGCCCGAGGAGCTCAATGAGATGGAAATCGGGCGCCTCATGAGCGAGCGCGCCCGCAGCGACGGCGTAGCGCTGAGCTTTCTGGGCGCCGGGGCCTACGAGCACCACATCCCGGCGGCCGTGTGGGCCATCACCACGCGCGGGGAGTTCTACAGCTCCTACACGCCCTATCAGGCCGAGGCGAGCCAGGGCACGCTGCAGTTGATCTATGAGTTCCAGACCATGATCGCGCGCCTCACCGGCATGGAGGTGTCGAACGCCTCGATGTACGACGGCGCCTCCGCCATGGCGGAGGCTGCGCTCATGGCGGTGCGCGCCAACCGCAAGTCGAAGTCGGCGCGCATTCTCGTACCCACGACCGTGCACCCGCATTACCGTCGCGTGGCGGTCGTCGCCGCCTCCAACCAGGGCCTGAAGTTCGAAGAGCTGCCTTACGGCGCGGCCGAGGGCAGCACGCCGGCCGCGGCGCTTGCGAAGTACGAGGGTGAGGATGTCACCGCGCTCGTGATCCAGCAGCCGAATTTCTTCGGGCGCCTGGAGGATGTGGATGCGCTCACCGACTGGGCGCATGCGCGCGGCAGCCTCGTGATCGCGGTGGTCAACCCCACCTCGCTCGCCGTGCTCAAGCCCCCGGGCGAGTGGGGCGCGCGCGGCGCGGACATCGCGGTCGGCGAAGGCCAGCCCCTCGGCGTGCCGTTGTCCTCCGGCGGCCCGTACTTCGGCTTCATGACCACGCGCATGCAGCACGTGCGGCAGATGCCCGGGCGCCTCGTCGGGCGCACGCTCGATGCCGCCGGACACGAGGGATTCACCCTCACCCTGCAGGCGCGCGAGCAGCACATCCGCCGCGCCAGGGCAACTTCCAACATCTGCACCAACCAGGGCCTGCTGGTGACCGCCGCGACCATCTACCTGTCGCTGATGGGGCCGCAGGGGATGGCGCGCACCGCCGCGAGCGCCCACGCGCGCGCCCGCGAGCTCGTGGCGGCACTCATGCGTGTCCCCGGGGTGCGCCTGGCGTTCGCGGGTGCCTACTTCCACGAGGCGGTGCTGCAGCTCGATCGGCCCGTGGCACCGGTGCTCAAGGCGCTCGCCGCTCGCGGAATTCTCGGTGGCCTCGACCTCTCGGCTTACTACCCCGAGCTAGGGGCTGCACTGCTGGTGTGCGCCACCGAGACCAAGAGCGCCGCCGACATCGAGCGCTACCGCGCCACGCTTCAGGATGCGATGCAGGCCGTGCGCGCGGCCTGATGCGCTCCCGCATTCACGAGGTTTGTCATGCGCGTCCGTGAAAAAGTCATTTACGAGTATTCGCACCCCGGTCGCGGAGCGAGCGATCAGTGGCCGCACGACCCGGGGCAGGCCGCCCTGAGCGACCTGCCGGCCACGCTGCGGCGCACGCGGGCCCCGGAGCTCCCCGAGGTAGGCGAGCTCGAGACGGTGCGGCATTTCACCCGCCTGTCGCAGCTGAATTTCTCCATCGACACGCATTTCTACCCGCTCGGGTCGTGCACGATGAAATACAACCCCAGGGCCTGTAACCAGTACGCCATGCTGCCTGAGCTGCTGGCGCGCCACCCGCTGGCGCCGGAATCTCACGGTCAGGGGTTCCTGGCATGCATGTACGAGCTGCAGGAGATGCTCAAGGCGGTCTCGGGTATGGAAGGCGTGGCGCTCTCGCCCATGGCCGGCGCCCACGGCGAATTCGCGGGCGTCGCCATGATCCGCGCCTACCACCGCGCGCGCGGTGACCTCGCGCGCAACGAGATCATCGTGCCCGAGGCGGCGCACGGCACCAATCCGGCGACCGCGACCATGTGCGGCTGCGTGGTGCGCGAGATCCCGGTCGACGCGCAGGGTGATGTTGTATTACAGGCCCTGAAGGCCGCGGTAGGTCCGAACACCGCCGGCATCATGCTCACCAACCCCTCCACGCTCGGGGTGTTCGAGCGGCACATCGTGGAGGTGGCGCGCATCGTGCACGAGGCGGGCGGGCTCCTGTACTACGACGGGGCCAACCTCAACGCCATCCTCGGCAAGGTGCGCCCCGGGGACATGGGTTTCGACGTCATCCACATGAACCTGCACAAGACCTTCTCCACGCCGCACGGCGGCGGCGGCCCGGGAGCAGGTGCCGTCGGAGTCGGCGCGCGGCTCCTGCCCTTCATGCCGATTCCCATCGTCGGCAAGGACGGCGAGCGCTACCGCTGGCTGGCGGAGAGCGATCTGCCGCAATCCATCGGCAGGCTGTCGGCGTTCATGGGTAATGCCGGAGTGCTGCTGCGCGCGTACATCTACATGCGCCTCCTGGGGCGCGAGGGCATGCGGCGCGTGGGCGAGTACGCCACGCTCAACGCCAACTACCTGCTCAAGCGCCTGCAGGCCGCGGGCTTCGACGCCGCCTACCCGCAGCGCCGCGCCAGTCACGAATTCATCGTGACGCTCAGGCGCCAGGCGCGCGAGCTGAACGTGACCGCCATGGATTTCGCGAAGCGCCTGCTCGACTACGGGTTCCATGCCCCGACGACGTACTTCCCGCTGTTGGTCCCGGAGTGTCTGCTCATCGAGCCGACCGAGACCGAGAGCAAGGACGTATTGGATGCATTTGTGACGGCCATGTCACAGATCCAGAAGGAGGCGGAGCAGGAACCCGGGCGCGTGACCAGCGCACCGCATACCATGCCGGTGCGCCGCCTCGATGACGTACGGGCGGCCAGGCAGCTGGATCTCACATGGAAGCCGACGGCGCAGCCGTAGATCGTTACAAGCCCCGCGGCATCACCCGCGTGCTGAGCGCGCTCGCTGCGAGCGCGCATGGACTTGCCGGGGCCTTCCGCGAGGAGGCGGCGTTTCGCCAGGAGCTTGCCCTGGCGGTGGCCGTCATACCCCTGGGTCTGTGGCTCGGTCACGGCGGCGTCGAGCGGGCGCTGCTGATCGCGCCCATGTTGCTCATCCTCATCGTGGAACTTCTCAACAGCGCGATCGAAGCGACCGTGGACCGCATATCTTTCGAGCGCCATGCGCTCGCCGGGCTCGCCAAGGACATCGGCTCGGCTGCGGTGCTCATCTCTTTCGTGCTGCTCGTCGCCGTGTGGCTGCTCGTGCTGCTCGGCCGCTAGGAAATGACTGCCCGATGCGACACCTGAGCCCCGCGTGGCTGTGCCTGCTGGTGTGCTGCGCGTCCGTGTGCGCGGCCGCCGGCCCCGTGAGCCCCGGCCCCGCAGCCCCCACGCCGGCTGTGCCGCAGCCGACGCTGCCGCCCGCGCCGCTGCGGCCGCCGCCGCCGCAGATCCCGCCAGGCGGGGAGACGCAGCCCTCGCCCGAGGCGCAGCAGGCCGCCGCCGTCGAGGGCAATCCCGACTGGGCCGAGACGCTCGAGCGCATCGCCGGCAGTGTCGTGTCGATCAACATCGATATGACGCGCGCCTTCGACACCGAGTGGAACGCAACCGCCCAGGCGACCGGCTTCGTGGTCGACGCCGAGCGTGGCCTGATCCTCACCAACCGCCATGTGGTCACTCCGGGTCCCGTGACCTCCGAGGCGACCTTCCTCAATCGCGAGGAGGTCCAGCTGTACCCGGTGTATCGCGACCCCGTGCATGACTTCGGCCTCTATCGTTACGACCCGAAGAAGCTGCGATTCATCAAGCCCAAGGCGTTGCCGCTGTATCCGGAGGGCGCACAGATCGGGCGCGAGATCCGCGTGGTCGGCAACAATGCCGGCGAGCAGCTGTCGATCCTGGC
>CATPBM010000303.1 GCA_955652625.1 uncultured Steroidobacteraceae bacterium | reverse complement strand
GTCACCCGGTTCGCCGAGTTTCAGACTCGGTTGGGCATCGCTCGCTCTACGCTCTCGGCTCGCCTTGCACAGCTCACCGCCGGTGGTCTCCTGACACGGGAGATCCCGGGCCCTGAGTACCATCCGACGGAGGCGGGCCGGGACTTCCTCGGCTGCCTCGCGCCTGGGCGTCGGCAACAGAGGAAACGCGATGCCGAAAATCACCAGCAGGATGAGCAGCACCCGCAGGATCTTGCGGAAACGCTCGCTCGACTCCGGGTCGCCTTCCCAGGGCAGATCGAATTCGCGGTAATAGGGGGCGAGCTGCATGTCGGCCTTACACCGGCTTGAACTGGCCGACGGTAACCGGCTTTTCCTTCTGGATGACCGCAAGGGAGATGCGGCCGTAGTCGGCATCCGTGCAGGTCGCCATCACGCGCTTGAGCACCTCATACGGCAGCGCCTTGTCCGCCATGATGGTGATCTCGCGCTGCGCCAGATCACGCTCGGTCATTTCCTTGCCGACCAGCAGCGGGCGCTTCAGCGCGGCGCGCAGCGGGGCGACCAGCGGGCTCCTGTCGGCGCGGATGGCGGCGATCGTGGTGATGAATTCTCCCTGCACGAACAGGTCAGTCCTGGTGATCATGACCACCACCGACTGCTTCGGGGCGGTCTGGGCGATCGACTGCGGGATCTCGATGCCCTTGGCGTTCTGGATGACCTCGACCTCGGTCGAGTACACCAGCAGGAACGCCACCATCACCGAGAGAATGTCGATGAGGGGTATGAGATTCAGCTGCGCGTCCGCGCGGTTGCGCAGGTGATGTTGTGCCATGCGCTGCGCGCGGTTCGACATGCTCATGGATTTGCTCCGCTCGCGGGGGCCGCGCCTGCGGCCGGGGATGCATTCGCAGCCGGCGCGGAATCCGTCGCCGGTGCATCGCCGATGGAAATGTCCGGGAACAGCTCCGCCTGCGCGACGCTGGCGCCCTCGCCCGCTTCAAAGACCCGCACGCGGTCCATGACCTGCACCAGCGTGTCGTAGGGGGTATCCGCTTCCAGGAGGATGCTGGCGTCGGTCTTCTCCGGGAACTTCGCCTTGACGCGCTTGAGGTATTCCGTCAGCGCCTCGTAGTTGTACCCGGCGCTCGTGTTGGCGATGGTGGCGAGCGGGCCGGTGTTGCGGTCCGCAACCTGCAGCAGGTCCTTGCGCACCATCACCTCCAGTTGCAGCCCGGGCGGCGGTTCCTTGAACTCGGTCTGCGAGGCCGGCAGGTTCAGCTGCAGGATGACGGTGCGCGAGAACACGGCGGTCATGAGCAGGAACGTCACCAGCACGGTGAAGATATCGATCATGGGCACGAGCAGCAGCTCGGCCGGTTTGCGCGAGTGACGCTCCAGCTTGCGGTTCTGATACGAGCGGCGCATGGACCCTCAGCCCAACTACCTGAAGCGCGAAGCGGCGGATCAGGCCGCGGCGGGCGCGGTCTGGCGCTCGGTGATCGCGTTCAGGAATTTGACCGACGCCATCTCCAGACTGTCGATCAGCTCGGTGGTCTTGGTCTGCAGCCAGGCATGGATGAACAGCAGCGGCACCGCGGTCATGAGGCCGAAGGCCGTGCAGTTCATCGCCACCGAGATGCTCGCCGACAGCAGGTTCGCCTTCTCGGCGGGATTCACGGTCGCCACCGCGGCGAACGCGCGAATCAGGCCCATCACCGTGCCGAGCAGTCCCAGCAGAGTCGCGAGGTTCGCGAAGGTTGCCAGGTAGTGCGTGCGCTTCTCCAGCTGCGGCACAACCTCCATGAGGCTCTCCTCCATCGCCTTCTCGATGTCATCGCGGCGGCGCGCGGATTGAATGCGCGCCAGTCCGTAGTTGAGGATGTGGCCGATGGCCGACTCCGACTTCGAGGTCGCCTGCGCCACCTGGCGGAAATTCCCCTGCGAAAGCAGCGGCACGATCTCGTTCCACAGGCCGCGGTTACGTGCCGCCATGCGGGTGAGATAGATATAGCGTTCTATGGCGATCGCCAGACCCCCCACGAACACGATTGCGATGGGGTACATGAAGTCCCCGCCGCCCTGAAAGAAACGCACGATTAGATTCCAGAGGCCCATCTGACACTCCCGCTCAAAAAAGACCGCCACACAAGCATTAACTTACGAAAACTGAATGACATAAACCCAAAAAACTGCGACTTGGCTCTCATCCTGATCTTGCGCCCCCATTATTTCAGGGCTTGTCGCCCGAACCCGTGCTCAGGTCCGCTTTTGGAACCGCGCGGTCGGGTTTCAGGGCGTCGTAATAGCGGTTTTCCCGCTTGAATACGTCGCGGTCCAGGGGCTGCAACACCTCATCCAGCAGGCTGTTCACGGGCCTGCCAGCGATGTCGCCCAGGTCGGAGCGCTTCCACGGCACGATGTACAGTACCTTCGGCAGCTCGCGATTGCCGGTGATGTCAGTGGTGTCCAGCTGCAGCCGATCCGGCCCCTTGCGCGCGCCGCCCGCAGAGGGCGGCGTTTGTTTGCGTGAAGCGCCGGCCGCGCCCCCCGGGGCCGCAGGCTCCCGGGCCTGTGGCTCGCTCGCACGCGAACCGGTGACCGCCGCAGGCGCCTCGGCGACGGGCGCGCGCGTCGTATCCACCGCAGGTTCCAGCTCCTGCGGCCGCGGCATGTCGCGGGCAGGAGCCGGGGGCGTTGCGGTCGGTGGCGGCGCGGGAGTCTGCTGTGCGTGCGCCACGCCGAGAGCCATCGCCAACACAAGCAACGCGAGGCGCGTGAGCGTCGCCGACCCGGTTCGGCCCGTATGCGTGCATGACATGTTGCTCAACCTCCTGCTTTCGGCGCCGTGGGCGCGCTCGTCGCGTTCGCGGGGTCAGCGCCGGGTACCGTTTGCGGCCGCTGCGGGGCGGGGGCCTCGGATGGAACTGCACCGGGTGCGGGCGGCGTACCGGGGGCGCCCTCGGGCGCCGCCGCCGGTCGTTTCGCCGGCGCCATGCCCAAGCGTGCCCGCAGCTCCGCAATCCAGCCGCTCACCGGTTTGTCCTCGCCGCTGAGCTGCTTGTACTGCTCGAATGCGACCAGCGCCCGGTTCGGATCACCCAGATAGAGGTCCGAGAGTACGCCAAGGTTCCGCCAGGCTGGTGCGTAGCGCGGATCGGCGGCGATGGCCTGCTCGTAGGAGTACGATGCCTCCTTGAACTCACCGCGCATGCGTTGCGTGGCGCCGAGCTCCGTCCAGGCGACGGCGCTGCCGCTCTCGCGGCCGACCGCGCTCTTCAGGGTCTCCTCCGCCTGATCGAGATGTCCCTGCTTGCGCTGCAGGATCGCCAGGTTCACCAGTGGGGCGGCGTACTCCGGATACTGCAGCGCCACCTGCTTGAGGCCGAGCTCGGCCTCGGTCGCATTCCCCGAGCGCATGAACCGCACGGCGCGATTGAAATCGGCCTGCGCAGCAGGGCTGACCTGGGGATGGGTCGCCGCTGGCGCACCACCCGCGCTCCCGGGCACCGCCAATGGCCTCGCGCCCGCCGGGGCGCCCGATGCGCTCGGCGCTCTGGTGGCGGCCGCCGGCGGCGCGGGTGCCGTCACGCCTGCCGGCCCCGGCTGCGCGGCCGGCGCCTCGCGAAGCGCCGGCAGGAAACTGCATCCGCATAGTGCCAGGGTTGCAAGCGCCACGAGCACGGACGCCACGCGCAGCCGGGCAGCGAGGCGCAGCCCCGCAGGTGCCTCGCGAGGGCTCCCCATCGCGCGATCATTCAAGGCTGGTGACGGCATCCTGCATCAGCTCCGTCTTGGCGTAACGCGCGGGCTTCAGCTCCGCGAGCGCCTGATAGCTCTTGCGCACCCACTCGTCGTACACACCATCCTTCGCGCGCGCCACGTTCAGCTCGTGCGCCTTGATCGCCTGCTCTTCGAACGGAAACACCTGTTCCTCGAGCAGCGAGTTGTATTCCTCGAGCTCATCGCCCTTGAGGTTCTTCGGCCGCTCGGACGCCAGCACGTCCTTGGCCAGCGTGCGGTACAGATCGGCCATTTCGTAAGTGGCGGCGGTGGTCACCTCCGCGACCTGATATTCGGCCGCGCGCTTGTAGCCCTCCATGGCGGTCTCGAGCGCGTTGCGCTTGATGAGCAGACTCTTCTTCAGCGGTGCGGCCAGGCGCACGCTGCGGAATGCATCACGCGCCGGCTGCGCCAGGGCCAGCTGCGCTTTCGCGGCCAGGTAGTGCGTGCGCTGCGTGCGCTGCGCGCCCGCCTGCGCATCGGCGTGGATGATTTCCTGGTACCAGTGGTTGCGGCGCGTGACATCAGCGCTTTGTTGCGCGTAGTCCGCCAGGCGCTGGCGCGCCTCCTGCGCATCCGCGAGTGGCGCGGGGTTGGCGTCGATGAACTTCTCCAGCATGCTCATCGCCTTCGGCGCATTGCCGCCCTTGGCGTACAGGTCCGCCGACTGCAGCAGCGCCTCGCGCCGCACGCCGTGATCTTCGGCCGCATTGGCGGCGATGCGCTCGAACTCCGTAGCCGCCTCACCGGGACGGTTGGCGGCAGCGTACGCCACGGCGAGCTTGCGCGTGACGTCCGGCTGCAACGGGTTCTGCGGAAACTCGCGGCGAAAGCCCTCGAGCACGCCGATGGCGCGCTGCCACTGCTTGAGGTTGATGAGCTGCGCCGCGGCGTCGTACTGCTCGTTGGCGCGGATCTTCGCGTCGGGGGCGACGCGCAGATAGTCCTCCGCCGCTCCCGCGGCATCCCCCGCCTTCTGCTTGGCCTCGGCCTGCTT
>CATPBM010000302.1 GCA_955652625.1 uncultured Steroidobacteraceae bacterium | reverse complement strand
TCAATGACCCGGCCCTGGTGCGGCCGGGCGTGGCTTTCTTCAACGACGTCAAGCGCGGCTACAAACAGCGGGCGTTCTTCACGTCGCTCGATTTCGACATTGTTCCAAAGGTGCTCACCGTCACGGCGGGAACGCGCTATTACCACTTCGACAACGACGAGAAGGGCGCGGTCGTGGGCAGCGCAACGTTCAATCCTGCAGTTCCGTCCTGCTACGACGCAGGTTTGTCGCCGTGCACCCGGTTAGCCACTAACATCGATAGCGAGAACCTGAAGACTACCTACAAGGGCTTCAAGAGCCGCGCCAACCTGACGTGGCACATCCTGCCGGATGTGCTCGCTTACTACACCTGGTCACAGGGCTTCCGTCCGGGCGCTTTTAACCGCAGCGCCGCCTGCTACATCGCGGACGCGAACGGCATTCCTCAGTATTGCTCGCCGCTCGCGTACGTGTCCGATAATCTGACCAACAACGAGCTCGGCTGGAAGACGGAGCTCCTCAACCACCGCCTGCAATGGAACGCTGCGCTCTACCAGGAAGACTGGAAAAACACGCAGGTATCGTTCTTCGATCCCGGCCTCCTCGGGAATGTCGGCTTCAACGCCAACGGACCGGATTACCGGATCCGCGGGGTGGAGACTTCGATCATCGCGGTGCTCACCCAAGGCCTGACCGCCCAGGGCGGCGCGTCCTGGAACAGCAGCGAGCAGACGAATTCGCCGTCCCTGATCGCCAACAATCCCGCGCTGCTGGCGAACCCGGCATCGGCGGGCGAGTACGGCAAGCCGATCCTCAGTGCTCCGAATCCATACGGTCCTCCGGGCAGTCCAAGCAGCTTTGCGCCACCGTTTCAGTTCAATGCGCGCTTGCGCTATCAGTGGGTGAGGAGCTCGTACAACCTGTTCGCGCAGGCGGGCGTGGTGCATACCGCGCATTCATTCACGGAATCCGGCAGCAACCCGCCGCTCACGGTGGGGGGTATCAGCAGCAATCAACTCAGGTTCGAGAACCCGGCGTACACCCAATACGACGCATCCGCGGGGCTTGCCAAGGACGCGTGGTCGGTGGAGTTCTATGCACTGAACCTCACCAACGTGATCAAGAGCACCTACACCTCGGACGCGCAGTTTGCACTGCAGGAGAACATTACGAGACCGCGCGTACTCGGGCTGAGGCTCGGGTATAAGTTCTGATCCCCGCGGGAGGGAGTGAGGTATGGAGCAGAATGCGCCGCGCAGGGTGGCGTTCGTCGCCAACTGCCTCTTGAACCAGAACGCCAAAGTCTGTGAGGGCGCGCACTACCGGGGCGTGGTCAGTCCGGTCGTGGAAGCGCTGCGCAGCCGCGGGTACCTGCTGCAGCAGCTGCCCTGCCCCGAGCTGGCCTTCGCCGGTGTGCGGCGTTGGTGGGCCGTCTATGAGCAGTATGACACGCCCGCCTATCGGGCCCACTGCCGGCGCCTGGCGCAGGCTATCGCGCCGCTGATCGAGCGGCACCTGCGCAGTGGCGACGAGGTGATCCTGATCGGTCTCGACGGCAGCCCCTCGACCGGTGTGCGCTTCACCTCCAGCAAGCCCGAGTGGGGCGGGCGGCCCAACCGGCCCGAAGATGACTGGGAGATCGTGCCGCGCCGGGGCGTGTGGATCGAGGAATTGGAGGCTGAGCTGGCGCGCCGGGGTTTACCGCCCGTGCCGGCGACCGGGTGGGCACTGGACATGGGCCGCTTCGACGAGGCCGGCTCGCGCCGAGACCTGGAGCAGTTCCTGGACAGTCGCGAGACCACCGAGGGCTCGCGCGATGACCAACCGGCGGCGCCGTGAACGTCGATGCCCGCGGCTGGCGTATGGCGCTGGTGCCCGACGCACTGATCAATCCGCTAGAGCCGGCCCGCACGGCGCTACCCGACGTGCTCGGGGTGCTGGAGGCCAGCGGCTACGGCGTGCTGCAGCTGCCGCCGAAGGGCGGGCATGGCCTGCTGCTGGCGGTGATCGCCGATCAGGTCGCCGAGTACGCGCACCACGGCTATGCGGTGGTGGCCGTCGGGGTGCGCGGCGAGCCGGGTGACGGGCTGCACTGGCGCCGACTGGCTCCGCTGCTGCGACATCGGGGCGTGGCACTCCCACCTCGCTACCTCGTCCGCCCGGAGCTCGACGCGGCAGCCGAGGGTCAGCGGTTCGCCGCCTTCCTGGCCGGCTACGATCTGCCGGCAGAGGAGCAGCGCCGCTGGCGCGTGTAGCGGCCCTCCGAGCCGCTCATCATCCGAATGCTGAGGGAACGCCATGACATGCGGTGAGGCCGTGATGAAACTGCTCGCGGCCTACGAGGTGGATACCGTGTTCGGCATGGCCGGGACGATGACTCTCGAGCTGTACCGCGGTATCGCGCGTACCGGGATCCGCCACGTGCAGTGTCGCAACGAGCAGGGCGCCAGCTTCATGGCCGACGGCTACGCGCGCGCGACCGGCAAGCCAGGAGTCTGCACGATCATTGGCGGGCCTGGCGTCACCAACGCGGCGACCGGCATCGCGCAGGCGTACTGCGATTCGCAACCCATGCTCGTACTGTCCGGGGCGTCTCCCGCCCCAACGCAGGGGAAAGGCTGGGGAGCGATCCACGAGCTCGCCGATCAGGCGGCGGTCACGGCCGGGTTCACCGCGTTCAGCGCCATGGTCCGATATCCGGACGAGCTGCCGGAATTGATTGCGCGTGCCTATGCGGTGTTTCGCGGCGGCCGGCCGCGCCCGGTACACCTGTCGCTGCCTCGGGACGTCCTCCCGGCGCCCGTCGAGGCGGAGTGGAAGACGCGGCGCGCACCGTCCTTGCCGATGCCCGATCCGGCCGCGATCGATGAAGCCGCGGATCGCCTCGCGCGCGCCAAGCGCCCGCTGATCCTCGTCGGGGGCGGCGCCGTCGGCACGCGCAAGCCACTGACCGACATCGCGGAGCGCATCGGAGCGCCGGTTCTCGCCAGCAATGCCGGCAAGGGGATATTGCCGGATTCCCACCCCCTGTCGCTGGGCTGCTCGGTCGTGCAGGAAGCGAGCAAGCAGGCGCTCGCCGACGCAGACGTCGTGCTGCTGGTTGGCTCGGAAGTCGCGCCGGGCGATCACTTCCTGCCGAGACTCGAAATATCGGGCGACATCATTCGGATCGACATCGATCCGGCGGAGCTGACATCGATGTACTCCGCGGCGGTGCCCATTCAGTCCGACGCCCGTGCCGCGATGCTCGCCCTGTCGTCCGCACTGTCCAACCGCACGTCGGGGGCGCAACGGCCGGAAGGCGAGCACTGGGTCCGGGAGATCCTCGCGCGCAATGCCGCGAAAATGACCAGCCTCGAAAGGCTGCACGCGCGCGTCTGGAAGATCCTGCGTCCGGTGCTGCCGGCGGACGCCATCGTGATGGGCGACGCTACGCAGATTGTGTATACCGGCACCTTCGCCATGCCGATGGAAATGGAGCGCTGCTGGTACTACTCCGGCAACTATTGCGCCCTCGGTCCGGCGCTGCCGATGGCCATTGGTGCCAAGATCGGCGCGCCGCATCGGCCGGTGATCGCCGTCGCGGGCGACGGCGGAATCATGTTCACGGTCAGCGAGCTGGCAACGGCGGCAGAGGAACGCCTCGCGCTGCCGGTCATCGTTTGGAACAACGACGCCTTGCAGG
>CATPBM010000301.1 GCA_955652625.1 uncultured Steroidobacteraceae bacterium | reverse complement strand
CCTGAGAGATCAGGCGCCTTAAGCGCCGCTCCCCTTCGGTGGGTGGACGAAAGCTGATTCGTCCACCGCTCTCCAGAAGCCGAAGCGGAACGGGAGCGTTCCGCCGTCTGCCGTTCGTGTGCCTGAGCGTTTCCGGGCGGAATTTGCGCCTTCGGCGTTCCGGCGCATGCCGGACTCTCTCCGAACAGACTGATTCGGCGACGCGCATGATAGCAGTCCCCGTTCGTGCCGCCCAAGCGCGACAACGGTAGAATCCGCATCCGTTCAGCTTGCCGTACACGCAATGAGCATGCCCCGTCGCGCTTCTGTGCAGGTGGCCGTCGACAAGGTCCGGGTCGGGGGCGGCGCCCCGATCGTGGTCCAGTCGATGACCAATACCGATACCGCCGATGTCGAGGCCACGGCCCGGCAGGTGCAGGCTCTGGCGCGCGCGGGCTCCGAGCTGGTGCGCATCACGGTCAATACCAGCGAGGCGGCCGCGGCGGTCGCGCCCATCCGTGAGCGGCTCGAGCGCGCCGGCGTCACCGTTCCCCTGATAGGTGACTTCCATTTCAACGGTCACAAGCTCCTGCGCGAGCATCCGCAGTGTGCGGCGGCGCTCGCCAAGTACCGCATCAACCCCGGCAACGTCGGTCGCGGCAGCAAGCGCGACCCGCAGTTCGCGCAGATGATCGAGATCGCCTGCCGATACGAGAAGCCGGTGCGCATCGGTGTGAACTGGGGAAGCCTCGATTCGGATCTGCTGACGCGGCTCATGGATGAGAACTCCGCGCGCGCCGAGCCTCTCGATGCGCAGCAGGTGATGCGCAACGCAGTGGTGCTGTCGGCCCTGGGCAGCGCGCGGCGCGCCGAGCAGCTCGGGCTTGCGCACACGCGCATCATCCTCTCCGCCAAGGTCTCGGGCGTGCAGGACCTGATTGCCATCTACCGCGACCTCGCCGGTCGCTGCGAGTACCCGCTGCACCTCGGGCTCACCGAGGCGGGCATGGGTTCCAAGGGCATCGTCGCCTCCACCGCGGGAATGGCGGTGCTGCTGCAGGAAGGCATCGGCGACACCATCCGCGTGTCGCTCACGCCCGAGCCTAACGGGGACCGCACTCAGGAGGTGATCGTGGCGCAGGAGATCCTGCAGACCATGGGGCTGCGCGCGTTCGCCCCCCTGGTAATCGCCTGCCCGGGCTGCGGGCGCACCACGAGCACCTTCTTCCAGGAGCTCGCGCAGCGCATCCAGGCGCACATCCGCGAGCGCATGCCGCAATGGCGGCGCGAGTACCTGGGGGTGGAGGACATGACGGTCGCGGTCATGGGGTGCGTGGTGAACGGACCGGGCGAGAGCAAGCACGCCAACCTCGGTATCAGTCTGCCCGGCACCGGCGAGCGCCCGGTGGCGCCGGTGTACGAGGATGGCGCCAAGACCGTCACCCTGAAGGGTGAGCGCATCGCCGAGGAATTCCAGGATATCGTCGAACGCTACGTCGCGCGCCGCTATCGGCGCCTTGGTGACACATGAACGAACTCGCAACACGCAAGTGCAAGCCCTGCGAGGGCGGCACCGCGCCGCTCACGCCAGCCGCGGCCGCGCAGCTGCTGACGCAAGTCTCGGCCTCCTGGGTGCTCACCGAAAGCGCGCACGCCATCCGTCGCGAATTCGGGTTCCGCGACTTCTACCGCACCATGAGCTTCGTGAATGCGCTCGCACACCTCGCCAACATCGAGGATCATCACCCGGATCTCGAGGTCGGCTACAACTACTGCCGGGTCACGTTCACCACGCATGCGATCCGCGGGCTGTCGGAGAACGACTTCGTGTGTGCCGCGAAGGTGGACCTGATCCCGTTGGTCTGATTGGCCGCAAGCGCCTCAAGCGCCGGCGGCGCTTGCAACAGGCGAGGCTAGCGTGCGCTGCGCGGCAGCTCCCCGCTCATGCCGAGCGCGCGGCGGATGAATACGCGCCGCAGCTCCGGTGCACGGTTGACCCAGGAGAGCCCGCGCTGCGCGAGCTGCGCCAGCGGACCCGCGCCGTGGGCGAGAAAGCGGTCGAATGCGTCGATGGCCGTGCTCATGAGCACCACCTCGCTCTTGCGCCAGCGCTCGTAGGCGCGCAGTACGCGCAGCGCGCCCGGATCCTCCCCCGCGCTCACCGCAGCGGCGACTTGCTGCGCGAGCGCCGCGGCGTCCAGCAGACCCAGATTCACCCCCTGGCCGGCGAGCGGATGCACCACGTGTGCCGCATCGCCGATGAGCGCCACCCGCGGCGCGACATAGCGCTGTGCGGCCAGGGCGTTCAGGGGGAACGATGTGCGCTCGCTCACCAGCCGCGTCTTACCCAGGGCGAGGTCGGAGGCGCGGTCGAGCTCGGCCGCGAAACGCTGCGCCGACCCCGCGAGCAGTCCCGCCGCCACCTCGTCATCCGCTGACCACACGATGGAGCTCGTGCCGTCGGCGAGCGGCAGGAAGGCGAGCGTGCCGTCCTTCATGAAGCGCTGCCAGGCGGTCCGCTGGTGGGGCCGTGCGCTCGCGACCGTCGCGACAATCGCCGTCTGCCGGTAGGGGTGAGTGTCGGCCGTAAGACCTGCCCCCTGGCGCACGGCCGATTGCGCACCATCGGCCCCGACGACCAGGCGCGCGCTGAGCATTCCCGTGGAGGTATGAACGTTCACGTGCCCGGATGTAATCTCGAGAGAGACAAGCGATGCGCGCTCGATGTGTCCGCCGGCCTTCGCGAACGCCTCGAGCAGCGCCCACTGCAGCAGGCGGTTCTCGACGATGTAGCCCAGGTTGGGCTCGCCCACGTCGGCGGCATCGAACACCAACACCGCATCACTTGCCGGCGCGACACTCTCGTGCCAGATGCGCATGCGCTCGTAGGGCGACAGGCGTGGCCCCGCGATCTGCGGCCACGCGCCCGCGCTCACGAGCAGCCGTTCGCTCGCGCGCGACAACGCCACGACGCGCGCCTCGACTGGCGCGCCGGCGGGCAGCGGCGCTGGCGGCCGCGGCTCGAGCAACGCGACCGACAGAGCGCGGGCTGCGCCGGCCAGCAGCGCCCCGGCGCAGGCGCCCACGGGACCGCCGCCGACGATCACTACGTCAAACATGACGCACCGGCAGGCCCCGCGCGAGCCGCGGCGCAGGCCCGCCGAACCCGGCGCTGACGCGCGCGAGTGCACTCTTCGCCGGCGGCGCGAGATCGAACATCAGCAGGCCGAGGTTGCGCAGCAGCGGAAGCCCCGGTCGCTGATCCGCGAACAGCTTCACCAGGCCATCCGTGAAGCGCACGACGCCGGCGCGATCGCGGGCGCGCCAGTCGGCGAAACAGCGCAGCAGTTGCGGGGAGCCTGGG
>CATPBM010000300.1 GCA_955652625.1 uncultured Steroidobacteraceae bacterium | reverse complement strand
GAGATCGAGACCGGCGTACTGCGCCAGATTGGCATCGAAGGCATCGCGGTCAGTGCCATGGTCGGCGCGTGCCGGCCGGCGCCCGCTGCCAGCGCATCGGCCGCCTCGACCGCGGGCGGCCCGGCGGATGCCGCGACACCCGCCGGACCCGCAGCCCGCTCGTGCAGCGAAGCCGAGGCGAGCGCGGTGACGCTGTGCGCGAGCATCCCGGGGAGCGCCACCGTCACCGAGGTTGCACTCTTCAGCCGGCTCGCCGACGCGGACACGCCCTGGAGCGCGAGCCGCTTCCTGCCGGGACAGGAATCGGGGCAGGCGCGTTTCGCCGAAAAGTACGCGGAAGGCACGCCCGAGGTTGGCACGCGCCAGGTTTGCCAGGCATTCGCGCACTGGTCGGCCGATCACGCCCGCCTGGTGCGCGTGCTCGTGCGCTACTCTCTCTAGCCCCAGGTACGCATAATTGACCCCTCGGGAGCCATGAGCCTCCAGGGGGGCCGTTGATTTCATCGCCACGTCCATCCGCACCCATGCGTGCGCCGGCTGTGCTCATCCTGCTGGCGCTCGCGCCGCTGTGGCTCGTTGGCATTTTCGACCGTGGACTGTGGACGCCCGATGAGCCGCGCGAGGCGGACATCGCCTGGCGCATGAGCCTGCAGAGTGACCGCACTCTGCCACAACTCGCCGGGACGCCGTTTCTGGAAAAGCCGCCGCTGTCGTACTGGATGTCGGCGGGCGCCCTCGCGTTGTTCGGAGATTCCGCGGCCGCCGCGCGTGTTCCCAACCTGTTGTACGCGCTTATCAGCGCGCTCGCAGTGGGGGCCCTGGCGCTCGCCATGCAGACTGAAATCGTGCCGGCGTTGATCGCCGCGCTCGTCGCCGCGAGCGCCTTGACGGCGTACCGCGTGACCATCTGGCTTGCCCCGGACGCGTGTCTGCTCGCCGGCTGTGCGCTCGCGCTGCTCGGCGCCTGGCACGGCTACCGCTCGCCCGCGGGAACTCGCAAGGCGGCCGGCTACGCGCTCATGCACGTGGGCGCCGCCATCGGCTTCATGGCGAAGAGTGCCCCGGGGTGGCTTGTCCCCGCGCTCGCGCTGCTCACGCTCATCGCCTGGGAACGGCGCTGGTCGGAGCTGCGTCGCTGGGAGCTGTACGCAGGTTTCGCGTTGCAGGCGCTCATCATCGGCCCATGGCTGCTCGCGGTCACGCGCACCACCAACGGCAGCGAGGCACTGCTCGCGCTGTTCTGGCACAACGTCGTCGGGCGCTTCACCCGGGTCGCCTCCCCGGCGGCGCTCGACTACACGAGCGGCCATCACAATTCACCCGCCAGGTATCTCATCGAGCTGCCGATCTACCTGCTGCCATGGACGCTGGTGGTGGGCGCCGCGCTGGCGCGCGCCTGGAGGCGGGCGCGCGAGCCGGGGGCAGCGGGCACGCCGTGGCGATTCGCGCTCGCGGCCAGCGTGCCGTTTCTGCTGCTACTGTCGTTCTCCGCAACCGCGCGCGACATTTACGCCGCGCCCGCGCTGCTGGGTTTTGGGCTGCTGGCGGGACTGTGGGCACGGGATGCGCAGCGCTCGCCAACGCGGCTCGACCGGCTCGCCCTTTCCTTCACGTGGGTGTTGGTCGCTGTTCTGGCCTGCGCGTTGGCAGGCACGCTCGCCGTTCTCGGTGCCGCCGGCGCCGCCGCGCCGCTCGTCTGCGCGGCGGCGGCCATCGCGGCAGTCGCCTTCGCGGCGGTGGCGCTGACCTGTGCCGTGCGCTCACAGCGCCGCGGCGATCTGCAACGCAGCCTCGCCTGGACCTACACGGGGTATGCGGCCGCGCTGTGCGTGAGCGCGCTTGCCGCGCTGCCCGTCATCGACCGCTGGCAGGATCTGCCGGGCCTGGCGCGGCGCATTCATGCGGACACCGAACACCAAAGGCTTGCGCTGCTCAATCCGGATGAAACCACGATCGCCATGCTCGACCACGGACTCAACACGGCCTTCGCGACCCTGACTAGTGACCCGGGCCGGGCCGCTCCGGTCGTCGTCGCTTGGTTCGCTGCCCAGGGCCGCAACGCCCGCGTGCTGGTGCTGCTGCCGGGTCACGCGTCCGGGGAGCTCACGAATTGGCTCGCGCGCATCCGCCCAAGCCCCGCGCAGAGTGATGGCGTCGCCGGCAGCCTCGTGGCCTCCGGCGCCGCAACTTTCCTTAAGCGTTACGAGCTGCCGCAGGGCCGGCGCTACGCGCTCCTCGGGCCACCCTAGTGCAGGCCGCGCACCATCCGTCCTTCACCACCACCGGAAGCATTCATGTCGCAACCAGGGACCCACCTCGCGCGTAACCTGCGCAACCGGCACATCCAACTCATCGCCATCGGCGGAACGATCGGCGTCGGCTTGTTCCTTGGCTCCGCCAAGGCCATTCACAACGCCGGCCCCGCACTTCTGCTCGCCTACGGGCTCGGCGGCGTGGCGATCTTCTTCATCATGCGCGCGCTCGGTGAGCTTCTCACCTATCGTCCGGTGGCGGGCTCGTTCGCAACTTACGCGGAGGAGTTCTGCGGGCCGTTCGCGGGCTTCGTCACCGGCTGGTCCTACTGGTTCATGTGGGTGATCATGGCAATGGCGGAGCTGACCGCCATCGGCATCTACGTGCGCTACTGGTTTCCGGATGTGCCGCAGTGGCTGCCGGCCCTGATCGCGCTGGTCGTGCTCTACGGCGCGAACCTGCTGGCGGTGCGCGTGTTCGGCGAGCTGGAATTCTGGTTCGCACTGATCAAGGTTACGACCATCGTGGCACTGATCGTTGCCGGCCTCGTCGTGATCCTCTTCCACGTCGGCAGCTTCGGCGCCACGGCGAGCTTCGCAAACCTCTGGTCGCACGGCGGCTTCCTGCCCTTCGGAGTCGTGGGGGTGCTGCTGACCATGCAGATCGTCATGTTCGCCTACTCCGGTGTCGAGCTGATCGGTGTGACGGCCGGGGAAGCGCAGGACCCGCAGCTGGCGCTGCCCAAGGCGACCAACGGCATCATCCTGCGGATCCTCATTTTCTATCTCGGCGCGCTGCTGGTCATCATGGGCGTCGTGCCGTGGAACGAGCTCAGCCCCAGCGTCAGTCCGTTCGTCTTCGTGTTCGAGAAGCTCGGGGTGCCGGGCGCGGCCAGCATCATCACGATCGTCGTGATCACCGCCGCCGCCTCCTCCTGCAACAGCGGCCTCTTCAGCACCGGGCGCATGCTCTGGTCGCTCGCGCAACGCGGCCAAGCGCCGCGCCGCTTCGCCACCCTCAACGAGAGACTCGTCCCGGCCGCGGGCATTCATGCCTCGGCCGCCCTCATGCTGCTCACGGTGGTCGTGAACTACCTCGTGCCCAAGGAAGCGTTCACCTGGATCACGAGCATCACGCTCATCGGGACGCTATGGACCTGGGGCATCATCCTGGTGTCGCATCGCAATTACCGGCGCGCGGTGCACGCCGGGCGCGCGCCGGCTTCTGCGTTTCGCATGCCGGGGGCGCCGTTCGCCAATTGGGCGGTGCTCGCCTTTCTCGTGCTGGTGACCGCGCTGCTGGCGCTCGATCCCGACACGCGCGTGGCGTTGTACGTGGCCCCCTTCTGGTTCGGGCTGCTCGCCGTGGGTTACATGAGACTCAAACGCCAGCCGCCCGTGTAGTGCGTCAGCGCCGCACGCGCTGCCTACATCAGCGGCTCACCGCCGCCGATGAGTCCCCCGCCATCCACTACCAGCGTCTGGCCGGTGATGAAGGTGCCGGCGCGCGAGGCCAGCAGCACCGCAACGCCCGCGACGTCGTCCGGATCGCCGAGGCGGCGCAGGGGATTCATGCGCGCGAATGCCGCCGCGCGCTGCGGATCCGCCCACAGCGCCTTGGAAAAGTGGGTACGGATGATGCCGGGCGCGATGCAGTTTACCCGGATGTTGTGCGCTCCCCATTCGACCGCTAGATTGCGCGCCAGCTGCATGTCGGCCGCCTTGGATATGCAGTAGGCGCCGAGGTAGGCGCTACCGATGAAGCCGCCGACGGAAGAGACGATGATCACCGCTCCGTCCTTGCGCTCGGCCATGGCCGGCAACGTCATGTTGCACAGCCATACACTGCTGTGCAGGTTGGTATGGATGATCTTGTCGAACACCTCGTCGGGTGTCTTGATCGAGGGACCGAAGGTGGGGTTGGCGGCCGCATTGCAAACCACGATGTCGATGCGACCCCAGCGGGCGATCGTGGCGTCAACCAGCGACTGCAGTTCAGCCTTGTTGCCGACGTGGCATGCCTGAGCCATGGCGGTGCCGCCCGCCGCGGCGATCTCAGCCGCCACGGCCTCGCAGCTCTCCGCCTTGCGGCTCGAGATGACGACGCGCGCGCCGTGCGTCGCCATTTGCATCGCGATCGCCTTGCCGATGCCGCGGCTCGAGCCGGTAATGAGGGCGACCTTGCCCGACAGGTCGAACATCGTCATGGAAGGACTCCGGCTGCGGATGGTGTCGCGCATTCTGCCGCGCACCCTGCCGCCGGGGAACTGCAGCCCGCCATTACCCGCGACTCAGCGATAATCAGTAGAATCCGCGCACCGCGCCCGTAGCTCAGTTGGATAGAGCATCAGGCTTCGAACCTGAGGGTCGGGAGTTCGAATCTCTCCGGGCGCGCGTTAGAAACGTAGGTC
>CATPBM010000299.1 GCA_955652625.1 uncultured Steroidobacteraceae bacterium | reverse complement strand
TCATTGGCGCCTCGAATGGCGCGGGAAATTACGGGATGTGCGGGCGCGCGTATTCGCCGCGGCTGCTGTTCATGTGGCCGAACGCGCGCATCTCGGTGATGGGCGGCGAGCAGGCCGCGAGCGTGCTGGCGACCGTCAAGCGCGACCAGCTCAAGGGCACGGGACGCGACTGGCCGGCCGAGGAAGAGGAGGCGTTCAAGCAGCCGATCCGAGAGCAATACGAACGCCAGGGTCACCCGTACTTCTCCTCGGCGCGCCTGTGGGATGATGGCGTCATCGATCCGCTGGAGACGCGCCGGGTGCTCGGACTTGCGCTCGCGGCGGTGCGCAACGCGCCGCAGGAGACCACGCACTTCGGCGTATTCCGGATGTAAGGCGGCTGCGGAGAGCGAGCGTGATCAAGAGTCTCCTGGTCGCCAATCGCGGCGAGATCGCCTGCCGCATTTTCCGCACGGCACGCCGGCTCGGCATCCGCACGGTCGCGGTGTTTTCCGATGCCGACGCGCTCGCGCGCCACACACGCGTGGCGGACGAGGCGCTGCACATCGGGCCGGCAGCCGCGCGCGAGAGTTATCTCGACATGGGCCGCATCCTCGAGGCGGCACGCTTGAGTGGCGCCGAAGCGATTCACCCCGGGTATGGCTTTCTGTCGGAAAACGCCCGCTTTGCCCAGGCGTGCACGGACGCGGGCGTGAAGTTCGTGGGGCCCCCGGCGGCGGCCATCGCGGCACTGGGCTCGAAGATCGTGGCCAAGACGCGCATGTGCGCGGCCGGGGTGCCGGTACTGCCCGGCTACGCCGGCTCCGAGCAGGACCTCGGGCACCTGGAGCGCGCAGCGCGCGCGGCCGGGCTGCCGCTGATCATCAAGCCAGCCTCCGGAGGAGGGGGCAAAGGCATGCAGATCGTGCGCCAGGAGTCGGAGCTCGCGGCAGCGCTCGGCGCAGCGCGCCGCCTGGCCGAGAGCGCCTTCGGGGACGGCGCGCTGCTGCTGGAGCGTTATCTGCCCGCGCCGCGGCACGTGGAGGTGCAGGTATTTGCCGACACGCAGGGCAACTTCGTGCACCTGGGCGATCGCGACTGCTCGACGCAGCGCCGGCATCAGAAGCTTATCGAGGAGGCTCCCGCCCCGGCGCTGCCGGAAGAGGTGCGCGCGCGGCTGCGGGCCGCTGCGCTCGTCGTGGCGCGCGAGATCGGTTACGTGAGCGCCGGCACCGTCGAGTTCCTGTTCGACGGGCGCGAGTGCTATTTCATGGAGATGAACACGCGGCTGCAGGTCGAGCACACGGTCACCGAGGCGGTGACCGGGGTGGACCTGGTCGAATGGCAGCTGCGCATCGCCTCAGGCGAGCCGCTGCCGCTGTCGCAGGAGGAGGTGCGCCTGCAGGGACATGCCATCGAGGCGCGCGTCTGCGCCGAGGATCCCGAGCATGGCTTTCTGCCCAGCGCCGGACGGCTGGCCCTGCTCGAGTGGCCGGAAATGGAATCGGTGCGGGTGGATGCCGGCTTTGCCAGCGGCGATACCGTGCCGGACTGTTACGACTCGCTGCTCGGCAAGGTGATCGCCTGGGCGCCTGGCCGCGAGCAGGCGGCCGCGCGGCTCGCCGCGGCGCTGACACGTACCTACTGCGCCGGCGTGCGCACCAACGAGCGCTGGCTCGCGCGCATCCTGCGTTCGCCGCGCTTCCTCGAGGTGCGCCACGACATTTCGCTGCTCGAGAAGAGCGCGGCGGAGTTCGCGGGCCCGTCCGCGGCCGCACCTGAGGTGCTGATCCTTGCCGCTCTGGCCGCAGACATGAGTGCGCGCGCGGCGCACGGCTCGCGCCCCGTCACTCCCTGGGAGCTGACCGACGGCTTTACGCCCAACCTGCCGGCGCAGGTTGGTTACCGCTTCGCATGGGCCGGGCGCAGGCACACGGTGGAGCTCGAATACGCCGACGGTCAAGCCGCGGCGGGAACCCTCGACGCTCGCACGCGACTGGCCGTGGCCGACGTGACGCTCACCACCGGCACCATCGCCGCACGCCTCGGGGAGCGGCGCTGGCACGCGCGCTGCCGCCTCGAGGGCACTCATGTGTACCTCTGGTGCGGCACCGACCAGTACGAGTTGCTGCTGGATGATCCGCGCACCCAAGAGTTCGCCGCGAGCGCAGCCACCGGCGGACTCACGACACCGCTGCCGGGCGTCGTGGTCTCCGTGGCGGTCGCCGTCGGCCAGAAGGTCGCCGCGGGGGAGGTGCTGATGGTGATCGAGGCGATGAAAATGGAACACACCATCAGCGCGCCTTACGCAGGCACCGTCGGCACGATCCACTTTGCCCGCGGCGATCGCGTGCCCGAGGCGAGTGAGCTGCTCGAGCTCGCGCGCGCCAAGGCCTGACGCCCGCCGCGCACGCCGGTGACTGTCGCCCCCGCAAGACAGCTCAGGCTGAACACCGGCTGAAGTGAACTGCGTCCTGTTCCGGCCCGGATCGCTCTCTTAGAATCTCCGCCTGCGCGAGAGTGGCGCAGCAAGTGGAGGACATGATGAATAAATCGCTGGTGATGGGTCTGGTGCTGGGCGCAGTGGTTGCCGCGGGGGCAGGCGCGACGGCGGGACTGAAGCTCATCAAGGGCCCCGAGTACGCGCAGGTGGTCAAAGTGACGCCGCTGACTAAGACGATTCGTACTCCACGCGAGGAGTGCCACGATGAGACGCTCACTCAAAAGGGTCCGGTGAAGGATGAGCACCAGATCATCGGCACCGTAGCGGGCGCGGTCCTCGGCGGGGTCATCGGCCACCAGGTCGGCGGCGGCAGAGGCCGCGACATCGCAACCATTGCCGGCGCCGCGGGCGGCGGCTACGCGGGCAACCGCGTGCAGAAGCACTTGCAGGACCGCGACACGACCACAACGACGCAGCAGAAGTGCGCGACGGTGTACGAGCGCTCCGAGAAGCAGGTCGGGTATGAAGTGCGTTACCGCCTCAACAATCAGGAGGCGACCGTGAAAATGGATCACGATCCGGGCGAGCGCATCCCGGTGCGCGACGGCCAGCTCGTGCTCGAGGGGAGCGCTACGACGGCGAAGTAGCTTACTGGCGCTTCCGCGCCGCCTTCGCCGGCGCGCGCTCGGCGCGCACTTTGACGATCAGCTTGTCGACATTGGCGAGAAGGTTGGCCAGGTAGGGCATCTCACCCTGTGTTGAGTCGGCCATCGCCACGTATTCGCCGTTGACCGCCATGGCGGGGATACTGTCGATCCCGTAATCCTCCGCCATCTTGTCGGCCTGCACGGTCTGATTGTTGACGCCGAAGGATACGTAGGCTGCCGAGAACTTCGCGGCATCGCCGCCGTTCTTGCCGATCCACTCGGCGATGCTCGGCTCCTCGAAGAGCTGGCGCTGCTCTTCGTGGATGGCATGAAACAACGCGGCGTCCAGCTTGCCGAGATCCCCGTCCGCCTGCAGCGCGTAGTAGGTGCGCTGCAGGTTGATCCACCCGGGCCGGTGGAAGCCGACCGGAACACGGCGCAGCACCACGTCCTTGGGAAGCTTCGCCGCCCAGGCGTCCAGCGGCGGCAGGAAGTGCTCACAGTGCGGGCAGCCGTAGGAGAAGAACTCGACGACCTCGATCTTCCCCGGGCTCAGTGTGGATTGCGCCCGGTCGAGCTTGCGATACTCGGTGCCCTCCTGCGCATATGCACAGGCGGAGCTCACGATCAGCGCGGCCGCGAGCAGGCGAGGGGCGAGGAGCAGGCCCCGCTTCGAGATCGACATAGAAGGTCCTTTCGTTGAGCGCGCGGCGCACGCGCCTAGTTTAGCCAAATCGCGGCCGCCGCAATGGCGAGCGCGGGATCGCTGGGTCGCGCGCCCGGCGAGCCCGGGCGCCAGAGATATACGG
>CATPBM010000298.1 GCA_955652625.1 uncultured Steroidobacteraceae bacterium | reverse complement strand
TCGATATCTTCTGCGTGCGCCTCGAGACACGTCTGGATCTGTACGATCACACTCTCGCCGAACCGGCTGGAACGATGAGGCTCCCGCCCGGGGATGAGGATGTATTGCAGCTTGCCGTGCTACCCCGCAGTCAAAGCCGGACGCAAACGCAGCAGCGTTGAGCGGCTTCGACCTGAAGAAGAGCCCTCCTTCACCAGGGAACGCTTCATATTGACCTTGCAGGTCGCGTGGCACACTCTTGCCGGGAAGCTGCTCACGCGCTTCTTGCCCATTTCCGGAAGGCCCATTGGAACAAGCACCATATGTCGGGCGCTGCGCGACCAGTCGCGGGGCAACCAACGCGGTACTGACCGGCGCAACTACCCATATCCATGTAGCAGAGTTCGCTGATCCAATATCGATCAAAGCTGTCTGCTATGGCGCAGTGGAATGGCGACTCGATCACCGGCGTTATCTGATCCAACCGGACACGCTGCTCCTGCTCCCTGATGGCGATGAATATTCCTTGACGATCGACTCGGTGCAACCGAGCCGGGGGTTTAACGTACTGTTCCGTCGAGGCCTGGTTGAGGAATGCTGGCGCACCGCGGTCAGCAAGCACGAGACTCTTCTGGGCGCACCGCACGACATCGTGCCCTTACCCTTCCGGCGAAGGTTGGAATCGCGGGCGGGACCTCTGGGACGAGCACTTGATGCCCTGGCCGCGGCGGTTGCCGCCAAAGCATCGCCGGATGCGGTCGAATGGCTGTTCGAGGCGCTGGGCGAAAGAGCGGCGGACTCTGTGTGCGAGCAACGACGCGAGCATCACCGCCTGACCGCCGCCCGCGTTGCAACTCGTCTTGAGATCCACCGACGTCTGGTTCTCGCCCGCGAAGCCATGGAAGACGACCTGGCCTCGCCCTGGACACTGGTGAACATGGCGCGGGCTGCCATGATGGCACCTCATCATTTTCATCGCTGCTTTCACGCGGTCTTCGGCGAGACACCACGGGGTTGGCTGTCACGCCGCCGCGCGGAACGGGCCATGGCGCTGCTGCGAAACACCCGTCGCCCCGTAATTGAGATATGTCTCGCCGTGGGTTACGCCAGTGCAAGCTCCTTTAGCGCATCATTTGCCGCGCGCTACGGCACGCCACCGTCGCAAATTGCGCGCCCGCCTCACGCTTCGAGATCAACCGCTGTTGTCACTCACGGACAACGCCTTCGACAATAAGTATTCGGCTCTTCGTTGAGCTCTGCCTGATCGGCTTGACCGCCTCGTAGGCCGCCGAGTAGTACCAACCACGGGCCTTTTCCATACTGTCGAAAGCGATTATCACGATGTAGCCCTTTGGCGCGTCGCCCTCGACGGCCTGGAGTGCACCACCTCGAACCACATATTGGCCATTGAAAGGGAGCAGTGATTTCGGCGCCTCTTCCGCGTATTTCCGCGCTGCGGCAGGGTCCGCGGTCTTGGAGGGGTCCATTTCCACTTCCGCGATGACGTAAGCCGGGGGCACCTTCACTTGCTGTGCGTGAATCGCCTGCGCGGTGGCAACGCCGATCGAAATGCCAGCCAGGGTCGCCAGCGCTAATTTGTGATTTGTCTGCACGGACTCATCCTCCTCGTATTTTGTGCGAGCGTCGCACCCGCGATCTCCCTTTGCCCAGTCTTGCTGAGAAACCGGACATGTTCTTGTCCTCGTTTGCTAAATTTGAAGGCTTCGCCTTGTCGGAGAAAAGAATTCCTGTGAGCTTGCTTGCGGATTTGGTACACGCTTCCCAGCGTATAGGAGCCACCGCCGGCCGCCTGGCGAAGGTCAAGGAATTGTCGTCGTACCTACACACGCTGCAGCCCGAGGAAGTAGAAATCGCCGTGCCGTACCTGTCAGGAGCCGTGAAGCAGGGGCGGATCGGAATTGGTTACTCACTGCTGCGAGATGCCACAAGCTCCGCGGCGATGAAGCCGACTCTTTCGATTGGCGAAGTCTCCCATGCACTCGATGTGCTCGCGAGCACCCGTGGCGCGGGCTCCGCAGCGCGTCGCATTGCCACGCTGCGCGAGCTC
Organism: uncultured Steroidobacteraceae bacterium; assembly: GCA_955652625.1. Lineage (GTDB taxonomy): Bacteria > Pseudomonadota > Gammaproteobacteria > Steroidobacterales > Steroidobacteraceae > 13-2-20CM-66-19. The sequence goes on along the minus strand of CATPBM010000298.1, from coordinate 1,056 downwards.
CTCTCGCGCGCCACCTCTGACGAGCAGACATTCCTGGTCCGCCTGCTGACTGAAGAGCTGAGACAGGGGGCGCTTGAAGGGGTGATGATCGAGGCAATCGCCGCGGCGGCCGGGCTGCCGGTGGCAGACGTTCGGCGGGCGGCAATGTACTCGAAGAGCCTGGGAACGGTCGCGCGCGTTGCACTGAGGGAAGGGGCAGCGGGGCTCGAGGCACTCATGCGCCTCGAACTGTTCTCGCCCGTGTCGCCGATGCTCGCCCAGACGGCTACGGACGTGGCAGAGGCGCTGGGCCTGCTGGATGGCGAGGTCGTGGCATTTGAATGGAAGATGGATGGCGCTCGCATACAGGTGCACAAGGCAGGCGATGACGTGCGCGTCTACACACGCGGCCTCAACGAAGTCACGAGCGCGTTGCCCGAGGTTGTCGAAGCAGTGCGGACGTTCGCTGCACCAAGCCTGGTACTCGACGGCGAAACCATTGCGTTTGATGCATCAGGTCGACCCCACCCGTTCCAGACCACCATGCGCCGCTTCGGCCGCAAGCTCGACGTCGAAGGCTTGCGCCACATACTGCCCCTCAAGGCCTTTTTCTTTGATTGCCTGCGTTACGGCGAGGGCAGTCTTGTGAGCCAGCCCGCGCGCGAGCGCTATGAAGTGCTTGCGGGGGTCGTTCCAACATTCATGCAAATGCCTCGTCTCGTCACCTCCTCGGTGCCTGCAGCACGCGCTTTCTATGAAGGGGCACTCGCGGCCGGGCACGAGGGTGTCATGGTGAAATCGCTTGACGCCCCCTACGAAGCGGGCAATCGGGGCGCAAGCTGGCTCAAGGTCAAGCTTGCCCATACCCTCGATCTGGTGGTGCTGGCAGCGGAATGGGGACATGGTCGTCGGACCGGCAAACTTTCCAACCTTCATCTGGGCGCTCTGGATGCCCAAAGCGGCGAGTACGTCATGCTCGGCAAGACCTTCAAGGGGCTCACCGATGCCATGCTCGAATGGCAGACGAAGGAACTGCTGGCTCGCGAGACTCACCGCGACGAGTGGACCGTGCACGTC
>CATPBM010000297.1 GCA_955652625.1 uncultured Steroidobacteraceae bacterium | reverse complement strand
CGTTTGCCGCAGGTCTCGCCGCGGAAGGCTTGCGGCCGGTGGTCGCCATCTACTCGACGTTCCTGCAGCGCGCATACGATCAGCTCATTCACGACGTGGCGCTGCAGAACCTGCCGGTCGTGTTCGCCGTGGATCGCGCGGGGCTCGTCGGCAGCGACGGTGCGACCCACCAGGGCAGCTACGACCTGTCGTTCCTGCGCTGCATTCCCAACACGGTGATCATGGCGCCGGCTGACGAGAACGAATGCCGGCAGATGTTGTATACCGCGAGCACGCTGCCTGCTCCTGCCATCGTGCGCTATCCGCGTGGCAGCGGCCCGGGCGTGCCGGTAGTCGCCGAGATGAGCGCCCTACCGGTTGGCAAGGCGCAGCTGCGGCGCGAGGGCAAGAGCGGGCTCGCGTTGCTCGCCTTCGGGGCGCTGGTGACGAGCGCACAGCAGATTGCGGAGCGCCTGGATGCGACGCTCGTCAACATGCGCTTCATCAAACCACTCGACGAGGAGCTGGTGGTGGCGCTGGCGCGGCGCCATCGAGCATTCGTGACCATCGAGGAGAACGCCACGCATGGCGGCGCGGGCTCCGCGGTGGGCGAGCTGCTGGCGGCGGAGGGTCTGCTGCTGCCACTGCTGCAACTCGGGATTCCCGACCGCTTCATCGAGCACGGCTCGCGCGAGGGGTGCCTCGCGGCCGCAGGTCTGGATGCCGCGGGCCTCAACGCGAGCGTGGAGCACTGGTGGGCCCTGCAGGCCCGGGAACGCGTGCGCAGCGCCTGAAGGCTGCTGCCCATCCAGCAGCGCTGCGTTCCCGCCTCCACAATTGGAGGTATTCCCGCAGCGTTCCCGCGGCGGCGACAATGGACCTACGGATTTGCGCCCCTTTCCTGTAGGCTTTCCATCATGAATCCCCCCCTCGCCACCGCCAAGATCGCGCGCGCGGCCAGCACCGACGTCGAGGATGTGCAGGCGGGCGCCGATACGCGCCGGCTGCCCATCAATCGCGTCGGCATCAAGGACATCAGCCACCCGGTGCGCGTCAAGGACCGCGCCGCGGGCGAACAGCACACCATCGCCAGTTTCAACATGTACGTGAGCCTGCCGCATAACTTCAAGGGCACGCACATGTCGCGCTTCGTGGAAATCCTGCACGGCGAGCGCGAGATGTCGGTGGAGTCGTTCCGCACCATGCTGCGCACCATGACCTCGCGTCTCGAGGCGGATACCGGGCACATCGAGATGAGCTTTCCGTTCTTCGTCACCAAGAAGGCGCCGGTCTCGGGGGTCGAAAGCCTGATGGACTATCGCGCGAGTCTCATCGGCGAACACCACCACGGGCACACCGAGATGTGGGTGCGCGTGGCGGTGCCGGTCACGAGCCTGTGCCCCTGCTCGAAGAGGATTGCCGACTACGGCGCCCACAATCAGCGCTCGCACGTGACCATCACCGCGAAGCTGCGCACTCACATGTGGATCGAGGAGCTCATCGAGATCGCCGAGAACGAGGCGTCCTGCGAGCTGTACGGTATTCTCAAGCGCCCCGACGAGAAGTACGTGACCGAGCGCGCCTACGACAATCCGAAATTCGTCGAGGACGTGGTGCGCGACGTCGCCACACGCCTGAACCGCGACGAGCGCGTCGCTGCCTATGTTGTGGAATCGGAGAACTTCGAGTCCATCCACAACCATTCGGCTTACGCGCTGATCGAGCACGACAAGGACGCCTGAGATCCCGTCGTGGCGCCCTTGGCGCCGCGCCTCCCCTTGCCGCTCCCCCTCCTGAGCATGACGATTTCTTAATGCCGCCTGCATTGCGGCGTGAGTCCCTGGCCTCTAACTTGCCTCTACTGGAAGCCGTTACCTGAGGAGAGCCGGGATGAAGTTCGCCACCGCACTTGCCGCTGCGGGCAGGGGCCGCCCGCGCCGGCGCCTTACGAGGTGACGGGCCGGCGCGCGGGACTCTGCAGCCGTGCGATGAGCGCGCTCAGGAACACGCGATTGAAGCGCAGCTGGCAGGACGCCGACACCTGCTCGAGCAGCGTCGAGCTCACCTTCAGCACGGTCACCGCGCTAGCTGCGCGGATGGTGGCGGTGCGCTTGGCGCCGGGGACGTAACTCGTCTCGCCGAAGCAGTCGCCGGTGTCGAGGGCACCGACTCGCTGGCCGTGGCGTTCCACCGCGCAGCCGCCGGTCACGAGAATGTAGAAGCGGTCGTCCATCTCGCCTTCCTTGACGATCTCCTCGCCCGCAGCGTAGTCCTGCCAGCTGCTGGCGCGCAGCACTTCCCAGATCTCGGCGTGCGAGAACTCGTGGAAGAACTTCAGCCGTCGCAACACGCCGAACTGCTCCTGGCGATCGATGCGCGAGTTGGCCTCACGCAGCCGCTGGTGCACGCGCGTGAGATCGGCGGCGAAGTCCAGGCCGCTCTTGCAGCGCTTCTCCGGGTCCTTTTGCAGCGCCTGCGCCACCACGGTCTCGATCTCCTCCGGCACTTCCTTCCGCAGGGTGTGGATCGGGGGCGGCGTGGCGTACACGATCTGGTGCAGCAGCTTCTGCAGATTGCCGGCACGAAACGGGCGCGCGCCGGTGAGCAGCTCATACATCACGGCGCCGAGGGAGTACAGGTCCGAGCGGTTGGTGAGCTCGAGGCTCTGCACCTGCTCGGGGGACATGTACGAGGGGCTGCCGGCGATGCCCTCGATGCGCGAGACATCCGAATCCGACACCAGCGCGATGCCGAAATCGATGATGCGCACGTCGCTGTCCTGCGTGAGCATGATGTTGGAGGGCTTGATGTCGCGATGTATCACGCCGCGCGAGTGCGCGTAGTGCAGTGCCTTGGCGCACTTGAAGATGATTTCGACGGTGTCGTCGATGCGCAGCAGGTTGTCCGGACGACAGTATGCGGAGAGCGTGCGCGCGCCGTGCACATGCTCGGTCACGATGTAACAGTGGCCGTTTTCCTCACCGGCGTCGTAGATCGGCAGGATGTGCGGGTGCTGCAGCATTCCGACCAGGTGCGCCTCGGAGAGGAACATCTTGCGCGCGATGCGCGCGCGCTCCTCGTCGCCGCCGGTGTCCATGTTGTAGACCTTGATGGCGACGTCGCGGCCGTAGTACGCATCGTGCGAGAGGTAAACGATACCGGTGCTGCCGCGGCCCACTTCGCGCACGACCACGTACTTGCCGATCTTGTCCGGCATACGCGCCGCCGCGGGCTTGGCCATCGGAATGGATTTTGAGAGCGGTAATGACATGACGCGTCGGCAATCGGAACGGCGCGTCAGGATAAGGTGTGGCCCGCTCAGGTGACTGTGATGTACCCCTCACGCGCTCCTGTGGTCGCGGGCGGCAGCGCGCGCCCTGTGCAGCGCCTCACACGAAATGCTGGTAACCGGAATGCGAGAACTCCATCACAGTCCCGTCGCGCACCGCGACGGCCCCCGCTGCGGCGCGCAGCACCCCGATGCGCGCGTAGCCCCAGCGCTCCGGGGGCAGCTGCGTCAGCAGTGTCGGGACACTCTCCGCATGCACCGCGAAGCACAGCTCGTAGTCGTCCCCGCCGGTGAGCGCGAACTCGCGCGCGCGCGCATCACCGACCGCGGCGAGCAACGGCGCGGACAGCGGCACGGCCTCATATGACAGCTCCACCCCCGTGCCGCTCGCCGCGGCGAGCTTGCCGGCATCCGCCAGCAGGCCGTCGGAGACGTCGATGCAGGCGCTGGCGTGGCTGCGCAGCCGCTCCCCGAGCGCCATGCGCGGCTTGGGCAGCAGGAACCGCTCACGCAGATACGCGATCGTCGCGGCAGGCGCCTGCAGGCGGCCCTGCTCGAGCGCGAGGCCCGCGGCCGCATCTCCCGGGGTGCCGGAGACGAACAGCACATCCCCGGCGCGGCCGCCGGCGCGCCGGAGCGCCTGGCCCGCGGGCACGTATCCGAGCAGCGTGACGCTGACGCACAACGGGCCGCGCGTGGTATCGCCGCCCACCAGCGCCACCTCCTGCGCGCGCGCCAGGCGGCCGAGGCCCGCCGCGAATTCCTCCAGCCACGCCTCCTGGGACTCCGGCAGCGTGAGGGCGAGCAGCGCCCACGCGGGCCGCGCTCCCATCGCCGCGAGGTCACTGAGATTCACGGCGAGCGCGCGATGGCCGATGGAGGCCGGCGGCGAGCCGAGCGGAAAGTGCACGCCCGCGACGAGGGTGTCGGTCGCCGCTACCAGCTCGCTGCCGACAGGCAGCTGCAGCAGCGCCGCATCGTCGCCCACTCCCAGGCGCACGTCGGCGCGCTGCGCCCCGCAGGTGCGGAAGTAGCGCTCGATCAGCGCGAACTCGGACAGGGGCACGCGCGTCTCCGTCCCGATTCAGTGCTCGCCGGGCCGCAGCTCGCGCGCGGCGCGATCCAGCACGGCATTCACGAACTTGTGTCCGTCGGTGGCGCCGAAGCGCTTCGTGAGTCCCACCGCCTCGGTGATCGCGACGCGGTACGGCACCTCCGGACACGCGCTGAGCTCGTACAGGCCGATGAGCAAAGCCGCGTGCTCGATCGGATCGAGCAGCCGCGGCTCGCGGTCGGTGAGCGTGGCGAGACGCGTGTCGAGCTCCGCGCGTGCGCGCCACACGCCCTCGACGAGCGCGCGGAAATACCCGGCATCCGCGCGCGGCATGTCGTCCGACTCGGCGAACTCCTCTACCAGGTCCTGCCACGGGCAGGCGTTGAGCTGCCAGCGATACAGCGCCTGCAGCGCGAGCTTGCGGGCCACGCTGCGCGCGCCGCTGAACTCACGGG
>CATPBM010000296.1 GCA_955652625.1 uncultured Steroidobacteraceae bacterium | reverse complement strand
GGGGAGCGCGGACCGTAGTTCGTCCCGAGCACCGCATCAAGCGCCAGCGCACCCTTGAGGAGGTCGACGCTGAAGCGATCCTCGAGCAGATCGTGCACGCACATGCCGCCGATGCGCAGCAGCTCGCGCATATCGCGCCGCCCAAGGCGGCGGATGCGCCAGCCCAGACCCAGGAGTGAGGCGCGGTCGCGCCAGGCGTTGCTACCAAGGCGCGGCGGCGCTTCAGCGAGCACCGGGTGCAACGCGCCGGCGAACCGCCCGAGCAGCGCCTGCCAGTCCGCATACGCGCCCGCCTCCGCGCTGCTGCGTTCCGTCAGGCCGCTGACACCGCCGGCTCCGAAGACCAGATGACGGGTGTCCGGCGACAACGCCACCGTCGGCAGACGTTCGCCGGCGAGCCGCAATCCGTGACTCTGCAGGCCCAGATCCCGCATCAGCGCCGGCGGCATCAGGTGCAACAGGTGCGCGCACGCGGAGACCCTGAAGCCTGGTGCGAATTCGCGCGTGACGGCCGCTCCGCCCACACGCTCGGCCGCCTCGAGCACCAGCACCGAGCGGCCGCCGCGGGCAAGGTAAGCCGCGCAGACAAGCCCATTGTGGCCCCCACCCACGACGATGCTGTCGTACTGCGCGTGCGCCGGTTGGCTCATTGCACGCGCCCCAGATCACGCAGGATCGCGTTTGCCGCGTTGGCTCCGGGAGCGCCCATGACACCCCCGCCGGGGTGCGTACTGGAACCGCACATGTACATGCCGCGCACCGGAGCACGGTATTGCGCGTAGCCCGGAAGCGGCCGATTGAACAGCAGCTGATCGAAAGTCAGCTCGCCCTGGAAGATATTCCCCTCGGTCAGGCCCACTTCGTTCTCGATATCGCGTGGCGTGCGAACCTCCGCATGCAGTATCAGATCCTTGAAGTTGGGGCTGTGGCGCGCGATTGCGTCGATGACCGTGGCACCGAAGGCCTGGCGCTTCTCGGCAGTCCACTCCCCGTCGGCCAGCTTGTAGGGACAGTACTGCACGAATACGGACATGTAGTGCTTGCCATCCGGAGCCATGGTGGGATCGATCTGCGTCGGGATCAGCATGTCGAAGTAGGGCGCGCTCGACCAGCGGCCCTCCTTCCAGTCATCGTAGGCGCGCTCGACCATCTGCAGCGTGTCGGTCACGTGCATGTCGCCGCGCGTGCACGGGGAGTCCTGTGGGATCGATGGAAAGTGCGGCAGACCATCGAGTGCGATGTTGAGCTTGCCTGAGGAGCCGCGGATCTTGAACCTGCGCACCTGCTCGAGGAATTGCGGCGGCAGGTGCTGCGGCGCGACCGTCTCGAGGAAAGTGCGGCGCACGTCGAGATTCGATACCACGACCGGAGCTGTGATCTCCTCCCCGTCCGCGAGCACGACTCCGGTGGCGCGCCCGCTGCGCACCAGGACCTGCTGCACGGGCGCGCTCGCGCGCACCGTGCCCCCGCTCGCCTGCAGCGAGGCCGCGAGCGCCTGCGTGATCGCTCCCATGCCGCCGCGGGCGAAGCCCCAGGCGCCCACCGCGCCGTCGATGCTGCCCATGTAATGGTGCAGCAGCACGTAGGCGGAACCCGGTGAGCGCGGTCCGAGCGCGGTGCCGATGATCGAGCTGCCCGCCAGGTGCGCCTTGACGATTTCGCTCTCGAAATACTCCTCGAGCATGTCCGCGCAGCTCATGGTGAAGAAGCGCAGCGTGTCGGACATGCGCGCCTCGCCGAGCTTGTGGAAATGCCGGCCGAGGAACAGCAGCTCGCGGATGTCGCGCGGCTTGAAGGACGTCGGGTCCGGCGGCTCGCGCAGCAGCAGCGGCTTGATGAAGCGGCAATGGCGCAGCATGTCGCGTACGTAGCGGTCGTAGGCTTCCGCATCGTGGCGCGAGTGCCGAGCGATCTCACGGCGCAGCGCGTCGTGGTTGTCGTAGATCGCCAGATGCTCGCCGTTGCGCATCATGGTGCAGCCACCCTGGTAGGGGATGATCTGCAGTCCATGTGCGGGCAGATCGAGCGCGCGGATGATCTCGGTGCGCAGCAGGCTGCAAACGTACGAGCAGTTCGAGTAGGTGAAGCCGTCGTAGAGCCTGCGGCTGACCGCCGCCCCGCCGATGTAGGCGTTGCGCTCGAGCACGAGCACGTTGAGTCCCGCACGCGCGAGGTAACAGGCGTTCACGAGCCCGTTGTGGCCGGCGCCCACGACGACGGCGTCATAGCGGTTCGCAGGGCGCGTACTCATGACTCCCTAAGCTCCGGCGGCCGGGCTCCAGGTGGACACCCGGCGCGTGTTCGGAAGCGAAGCGAGCGTGCGATCGATTGCCACCTCAAATGCCGTGAGCGTATCCTTCAGACACGAATCATCGTGCGCGGCGGACATGAACCAGGGCTCGCGCGAGTCCGGCTCGCACAGTATGCATTCATCGTGCAGCACCCTGGCAACCGCATCGTAGAAAGTGTAATCGCTGCCCTTCCAATCGCGATAGGTCCGCGGGGGGTCGTGCGCAAAATACAGCCCGCTCATGGACGGGTGCCCGACGAAGCTGTGCGCAATGCCGCGCGCCTTGAGAATCGCGCTCTTGCCGCTGCGCAGGCGCGTGCCGTAAGCCGCCAGGCGCTCGAGCGCGTCGGTCTCGGCGAGAATCTCCAGGGTCTTCTCCGCAGCTGCGAGCGATACCGGATGAGCGGTGTAGGTGCCGCCGTGGGCCACGCCCTTGCCGAGCTTGCGCATGATGTCCTCGCGCCCGGCGAGCACCGAGATCGGGTAGCCGTTGGCGATCGCCTTGGCGAAGGTGCACAGGTCCGCGCGCACGCCGTAGAGCTCCTGCACGCCCCCGCGCGCCACCCGAAAGCCGGTTTTCACCTCATCGATGATCATCACGACCCCGTAGCGGTCGCACAGCTCGCGCGCCGCACGCACGTAGGCAGGTTCGGCGGCGATGCCTAAGCAGTTGCCCATGATCGGCTCGATCAGCAGGCAGGCGATGGAGTGCCCGTGGCGCTTGAGAACGTCCTCCAGCTGGTTGGCGTCATTCGCCTGCACGAAGTGCGCAAAGGCGCGGGTCGCCAGCGGTACGCCCTCACTGTAGGGCACCACGACCGGGTCGCCGACCTGCGACCATTTCTCCATGGGCGTGTACCACATGGCCGCATCGAAGAGCCCGTGATAGCTGCCCTCGAGGATGACGTAGTTGTCCTTACGCGTGTAGGCGCGCGCCAGGCGCAGCGCGGCCATCACCGCCTCGGTGCCGGAATTGGAGAAACGCACCAGCTCCGCCGCGGGCACCATCTGCGCGATGCGCTCGGCGACCTTGTATTCGCGCTCGGTCGAGAGCGCGAATACGCCGCCGACTTCCATGCCTTCCCGTGCCGCGGCATCGACGCGTGGGTCCGCGTAACCGAGAATCGCCGGCCCGTAGCCCATGCGGTAGTCGACATAGACGTTATCGTCGAGGTCGGTGACCCGCGCCCCCCGCCCTTCCTTCACGTAGATGGTGCGGTCCTCGCCCCAGAAGCGAAAGTTGGAGGCGACGCCCAGCGGCAGGCGCTTGAGGGCCCGACGGTAGTGCTCGTGACTTCGGGTGAGGGTTCTGGCCATGGCTGCGCTCGCTTAGTACTGAGATTTCAAGGCCGAGCCGCGACGCTACCACCCGCCGGAGCGCTCGTCTATATGATCATATAGTTTTTTGGGGTACAATTATACGGCTGTATATTTTCTACTTTTGAACCGGAGCGCGCCCATGAATTCGACCGCCCTGCGCCCCGTCGAACCCGCTGCCAGCCCCATCGCACGCGCGCTCCCGGCCTGGGTGTACAACCATCCGGAGATGACACGGCTCGAATACGAGCGCCTGCTCAAGCCCAGCTGGCAGATCGTGTGCCACGTCAGCTCCCTCGCCCGCTCGGGGGATTTCGTCACGCTCGACCTCGGCGCCGACAGCGCCGTCGCGGTGCGCACTTCGCAGGGCGACATCCGGGCATTTCACAACGTATGCCGTCACCGCGGGGCACGCATTCTCGAGGGCGCGGGCAACTGCCCGGGCGCCATCGCCTGCCCGTATCACGGCTGGTCCTATCGCCTGAGCGGGGAGCTGCTCGGCATGACTGCGCGCGAGACTTTTCCACCCCTCGACCGCACGCAGCTGGGATTGAAGCCGGTGCGCTCACAGGTGCTGTTTGGTTTTGTGTTCGTGTGTGTCGCGGGCAATCCGCCGCCGCTGCAGGAGAGCCTGGCGGGCGTCGCCGCCGAGTTCGCGCCCCATCGCTTCGAGGACATGCAGCCGCTCGGCAGCATGTACATCGAGCACTGGGACTGCGACTGGAAGATCGCCATGGACAACTACCTGGAGTCGTACCACGTGCCCATCGGGCACCCCGGACTCAACCGCATGTTCACGCCCGACTACGAGGACCAGCTGAATCTTCCCGGAGTGGCGCGCGGCATCAGCTGGCTGCGTGAGCGTCCCTCGCCTCGCTGGAGCGAGCGTATGTATCAGAAGCTCGTCGGGGAGGTGGCCACGGATCTCCCGGAGCCCCACCGCAGGCGCTGGAGCTTCTACAGCATGCTCCCCAACTTAGGCATCGACGTGTTCCCAGATCAGATGGACTTCTTCCAGGTGCTGCCGCGCGGTCCGGGCAAGTGCACGATCCGCGGAGGCTCGTTCGCGCATCCGGACGAGCGGCGCGAAATGCGCATCGTTCGCTACTTATCGGCGCGCATCAACCGCCAGGTGCAGCGCGAGGACGAATTCCTGTGTCGCCGCGTGCAGCAGGGTCTGGCGTCCGCCAGCTACGAGCCAGGGCCCCTGTCGCGGCTCGAGAACTGCATGCTGGAGTTTCACGACCTGCTGCGCGAGCGCATCCCCGAAGTGCGTGAGCCGAGCCCGCCCGCGCGCTTTGCCTAAGCAGCCCGCTGTCACCTGCCCGGCAGGGCGTGCAGCAACGCGGCCACGCGTTCGCGGAACTTCGCCAGCGCGGGCGCCACGGGTCCGGCGTCGGCCGCTTCCTCGGCTGCGCCCACGAGCCCGGCCTGCGTCGATTCCGCCAGTTCGATCTGCTCCTTGAGCCCGGGGTCGGCCTGGCGCCGCCGGGGGTCGCGTGCCGCGCGCCCCGCACGTGCAGCCGCGCGGCCCGTGGCCCAGAAATCGAAGCGCCGGATGCGGCTGCGGCCCGCCGTGGTGGGCACCGCCTGCAGGATCAACGCCCCCTCGGCGCGCGTCTCGAGCAACTG
>CATPBM010000295.1 GCA_955652625.1 uncultured Steroidobacteraceae bacterium | reverse complement strand
TTCAGGGGCGATGTCGGCGAGCGTCTGCAGGTAACGCAACTGCAGTGCGGCCGGCTGCTTCGACAGGGCGGCGGCCGCGGCAACCAGCTGCTGGGCCGCCTGGGCCTCGCCCTCGGCGTGAATGATCTTGGCGCGGCGCGTGCGAGCAGCCCGCGGCGCCGAGCGCCCCGCAGAGGGTGGCGAGCGGCAACAGACCCGCAATCGGGAGCGTGCGGCGGCTATTCACCGTGCGGGCCGAAGAACGGCTTGATCAGGTCGAGCGGCAGCGGGAAGACGATGAGCTGCGTGCGCTCGTGAGCGATGTCGGCGAGTGTCTGCAGGTAGCGCAGCTGCAGCGCGCTCGGCTGCAGCGCCAGCGACTTCGCCGCCGCGACCAGCTGCTGGGCCGCCTGGGCCTCGCCCTCGGCGTGGATGATCTTGGCGCGCCGGGTGCGCTCGGCCTCCGCCTGCTTGGCCATGGCGCGGATCATGCTCTCGTCGAGATCCACGTCCTTGATCTCGACGGTCGAGACCTTGATGCCCCAGTTCTCGGTGGCCTGGTCGAGGATGCGCTGCAGGTCGACGTTGAGCTTGTCGCGCTGCGCCAGCAGGTCGTCCATCTCGTGCTGGCCGACGACCGAGCGCAGCGTGGTCTGCGCGACCTGGCTGGTGGCATCGAAGGCGTTCGCGACCTGGATGATGGCCTTGCCGGGATCGACGATGCGGAAGTAGACGACGGCGTTCACCTTCACCGACACGTTGTCGCGCGTGATCACGTCCTGCTTGGGCACGTTGAGCACGATGACCCGCAGGTCCACCTTGCGCATGCGCTGCACGACGGGCCAGACGATGATGAGGCCGGGTCCCTTGATGCCGACGAAGCGCCCCAGCTGAAAGATCACCCCGCGCTCATACTCGTTCAGCACGTTGAAGGCGCTGAACAGCAGGATGATGACGAGGATGACGACGGCGATGATAAACGGCATGCTTGCGTCTCCGGGCGTGTTGAGCCGCCTTTACTGCGGCTCGACCCACAATGTTAGACCTTCCACCTTCACGATGCGCGCCAGCTCACCGGCGTGCAGCGCGGCGTCGCTGCGCGCGTTCCACAGCTCTCCGCCATAGCGCACGCGCCCCTTGCCGGTGAAATCCGCCAGCACCTCGGCGTTCGCGCCGATCATGGCCTGCGCCCCCGTGGCGATGGGGTGGCGCATGGCGCGGGTCGCCATGTACACGATGCCGGCAATCATCAGGCCGCCCACGGTGGCGAACGCGGCGATCAGCGGCCGGCCCACGTTCATGCCCGGCACATCCGTGTCGAACAGGATGAGCGAGCCGACGATGAATGCAATGAGACCTCCAACGCCGAGGGAGCCGTAGGTCGGGAAGAAGAACTCCGCGATGATCATGGCGGTACCGATCACCACCAGCGCCAACCCCGCGTAGTTCACCGACAGGATCTGGAATGCGAACAGCGCGATCAGCAGGCAGATCGAGCCGGCCACGCCCGGCAGCACCGCGCCGGGATTGTACCCCTCGAGGAGCAGCCCCCAGATGCCGATCACCATCAGTCCGTAGGCCACCGTGGGATTGGTGATGACCGCCAGCAGCTGCGTGCGCCAGTCGGGCTTCACGCGCACCATTTGCAGCTCGCGCGTCGCGAGCTTCACGCTGCGGCTGGCGATGTGCACCTCGCGCCCATCGATGCGGGTCAGCAGCTCCGGCAGGTCGCGGGCCACGACATCGATGACGTGCTGTTGCAGCGCCGCCGTCGCCGTCAGGCTCGCCGCGCCGCGCACCGCCTGTTCGCCCCAGTCGGCGTTGCGCCCGCGCAGCTCGGCCAGGCCGCGGATGTACGCCACGGCATCGTTCACGACCTTGCGTTCCATGGCGGTACCGGGAAGGTTCGCGGGCGCCGCGCCACCGGCCGGTCCGCCCGCCCCCTCGTCGTGCCTGTCCGCGGGGTTGGCTCCCGGCAGGGGCACGGGTGAATGCCCCGGCTCGGGCTCGCCGCCGATGGACACCGGCGTCGCGGCGCCCAGGTTGGTCGCCGGAGCCATGGCCGCGACGTGGCTCGCATACAGGATGTAAGTGCCCGCGCTGGCGGCGCGCGCTCCGGAGGGACTGACGTAGGTTGCCACCGGGATCGTGGAGGCCAGGATCGCGCGGATGATGTCGCGCATGGCGCTGTCGAGGCCGCCGGGGGTGTCCATTTCCAGCACGACCAGCCGGCTGCCGCTGTTCTGGGCCGCCTCGAGCCCGTGCACCACGTAACGCGAAGTGGCAGGTCCGATCGCGCCGTTTATCTCCAGCACCGCCGCGGTGCCGGGGCCGGCAGTGGCGGACGCCGGCGCGGAGGCCACCTCGCTCACGGCGGAGGTCGTCGCGGCCAGGGCGACGCCCAGCATCGCGAGCCTCCAGCCCGCAGCGCCACGCACGCAAGCGTTCATGACATCCACCCTACTCTCGCGCCGACCGCATCCGCAATCGCGCGCGGCGCGCAGGCGCCGCGGGTTACGCCAGCCCCTGCCATCCCTGGTAGCCCACGTACAGCCCGACCATGAGAATGAGGGTCCCCGAGACGTAAGGCGCCCTGCGGGCAAGCTCTCCGAAGCCGCTGAAATGGCGCGCGGCGTGCTTCACGCCCAGCGCCGCAATGGCGCCCGAAGTGACCATTGTAAGCGCGAGGCCGATGCTGAAACACAGCACCAGCGTGGCGCCGAGCGCGAACTTCTTCAGCTGCAGGCACAGCAGCAGCACGGTGATCGAGGCCGGGCACGGGATCAGGCCGCCGGTGAGCCCGAATATCACGATCTGCGAGGTGGTGACGTGGCGGCTGGCGAAGCGACGGCGAATGTCGTTGGCATGCGCCAGCTCGTGCGGATCCTGATAGCCGGGCGCGGTCAGGTCCAGCGCCTCGTAGCCGCCGACGACATGGCGGTGACCGTGCTCGACGAACTCCACGTCGTAATCATGGCTGTGCTGGGGTTTTCCGAGACGAAGGCGCGCGACAAACTCGTGC
>CATPBM010000294.1 GCA_955652625.1 uncultured Steroidobacteraceae bacterium | reverse complement strand
CGCGGCAAGACTCGCACTCACGCGGGTTGAGTTCCGCCAGGGCGACTGGTTCGGGCCGCTCGAGGGCGCGCGCTTCGATCTGCTGGTAAGCAATCCCCCCTACGTGGCCGCGGACGATCCCGTCATGAGCTCGCCCGCACTCGGCTTCGAGCCGCGCGCCGCCCTCACTCCCGGGAGTGATGCGCTCGCATGTCTGCGGACGCTGGCGCGCGGCGCTCCCCGGCACCTCGAGCCCGCGGGCTGGCTGCTGCTCGAGCACGGCGCCACCCAGGGCGAGGACGTGAGGCGCGAGCTTGTCCTCGCTGGCTTCCGTCACGTACGCTCGCACCGCGATCTCGCCGGACACGAGCGCATGACGGAAGGACAGCATGATCAGATTTGAAGCCTCGCACGGCGCCTTCACGGTGGAACTGTTCCCCAAGGAGGCCCCCATCACGGTCGAGAATTTCCTGCGCTACGTCGATGACGGGTATTTCGACGGCACTATCTTTCATCGCATCGTGCCAGGCTTCGTCATCCAGGGCGGCGGCCTGACCGCCGACTTCGCCAACAAGAAAACGCGTGCGCCGATCGGCAATGAGGCCAAGAACGGTCTCAAGAACACGCGCGGCAACCTCTCGATGGCCCGCACCAGCGACATCAACAGCGCGACTTCGCAGTTCTTCATCAACCTGTCCGACAACGCCTTTCTCGATCACGGGCCGCGTGACTATGGCTACGCGGTGTTCGGCCGCGTAACCGAGGGCATGGACGTCATCGACAAGATCGCGCGCGTGAGCACCGGCAAGCGCAAGGGCTACCAGGATGCGCCGCTCGAGGATGTCGTGATCGTGTCTGCGCGCCGCGTGCAACCCGCGTAGCTGCGCCCCTTGGCGCGCCACGGACCAACGGTCGCCGGGCGGCTGCTGAGGTGGCTGGGCGTTGCGCTGCTCCTCTGGCTGCTCATCACCGCGCTTCCCGTGCTGGTGCTGCGCTGGCTGCATCCGCTGACCAGCGCATTCATGCTCGAGGCCGCCGCTGCGGCATGGAGCGCGCAGGATCACACTTATCACACAGACTTCCAGTGGGTGAGCCTCGAGCAGATCTCCCCGCACGCGGCCATCGCGGTGATCGCCTCCGAAGATCAGCAGTTCCCGTTTCACACCGGCTTTGATCTCGACTCCATCCGCGAGGCGGTGCGCGCCAGCGAGCACGGCAGGCGGCTGCGCGGCGCCAGCACCATCTCGCAGCAGGTGGCCAAGAACCTGTTCCTGTGGCCCGGGCACAGTTTCGTGCGCAAGGGGCTCGAGGCGTACTTCACCGTGCTGATCGAGCTGCTCTGGCCAAAGGAGCGTATTCTCGAGATGTACCTGAACGTCGCGCAGTTCGGCAACGGCATCTATGGAGTACAGGCCGCGGCGCGACGCTTCTGGCACGAGCCCGCGCGGCGCCTGGGCTCTTCCGAGGCGGCGCTGCTCGCGGCGGTGCTGCCTGACCCCCTGCGGATGCATGCCGAGCGGCCGTCCCGCTACGTGCTCACGCGCCGTGACCAGATACTCGGGCAAATGAGCGGCCTGGGGGGCGCCGCCTACCTGCGTGCACTGCAGAACGAGCGGCGCTCGGTGCGCTGAAGGCAGCACCACGTCCCATTTTTGGCGGTGTCGTGCGCGATTGTCTGCGGTAGCATGCAGAGCATGAACCCGGCACCACGGTATGGCTGAGCGCGACCTCGTCGCGGCGGCGTGGCGTGGCTACGCCCGCACGCAGTTCCCCGAAACCGCCTGGAGCGTGGACGGAAACGTGGTGCGCGCGGTGGCCTCGGGCCCCAGGGTGGACCTCATCACGCGCGAGAGTTTCAAGGACTTCATCCTGTCCTTTGACTGGCGGCTGCCCCGCGGCGCTGGCACCGCGGTGCTGTGTCGCGTCGGCGAGGACGCCGGTCCGGCGGTGCAAACGGGTCCGGCCATGCAACTGCTGGACGACGAACACCACCAGGAAGGCGCCGACGCCCTGACCTCGTGCGGCGCGCTCTACGGTGTCATGGCGCCTTGGCGCGACCAGCGCGAGAGCGCCAACACCTACCACAGCGGCCGGGTGGTCATGAGCGGTACGCGCATTGAGTACTGGATCGACGATCACCAGGTGGTGGGGTGCGATCTGGCCAGCGAGGAGCTGAAGGAACGCATCGCCCGCAGCCGCTTCCGCGACGCCCCGCAGTTCGCTCGACTGCCCGAAGGTCACATCGTCCTGCAGCACCGCGGCACGGAAGCCTGGTTCCGCGCGTTGCGTATCGATCAGACTTCGTAGCCGAGATTCGGCGCCAGCCAGCGCTGCGCCTCCTGCAGGGAGATGCCCTTGCGGCGCGCGTAGTCCTCCACCTGATCACGATCTATCTTACCGAGCGCGAAATAGCGCGCTTCGGGGTGCCCGATATACCAGCCACTCACCGCGGCGGTGGGGTACATGGCATAGGACTCGGTGAGACGGATGCCGGCGTTGTGCTCGGGATCGAGCAGGCGCCAGAGCTTGTCCTTCTCCGTGTGATCGGGACAGGCGGGATAACCGGGCGCCGGGCGGATGCCGCGATACTCCTCGCGCACCAGCTGCTCGTTGGTGAGGGTCTCGGCTGCGGCGTAGCCCCACAGCTCGCGCCGTACGCGCTCGTGGAAGTGCTCGGCAGCGGCTTCTGCGAGGCGATCGGCGAGCGCCTTGAGCAGGATGGCCGAATAGTCATCGTGCCCCCGCTCAAAGCGCGCCAGGTGCTCTTCGATTCCGAGGCCGGTGGTGACGGCGAATGCGCCAAAGTAGTCGGCCACCCCGCTGGCGCGCGGCGCGACGTAGTCCGCCAGACACTGGTGCGGCTGGCCCGCGGGCTTGCTCTTTTGCTGCCTGAGGAAGTTGAGCGTGGTGAGCACTTCCGCGCGCGCCTCCCCGGCATAGATCTGCACGTCGTCCCCGAGCGCGTTGGCGGGAAACAGGCCCACGACGGCGCGCGCCGTCAGCCAGCGTTCCGCGATCAGCGACTTCAGCATGCGGCGGGCGTCGGCGTACAGATTGCTGGCCGCTTCGCCGACCACCGGGTCGGTGAGAATATCGGGGAACCTGCCGGTGAATTCCCAGGCGTTGAAGAACGGCATCCAGTCGATGTACCCGAGCAACTCGCTCAGGGAGTAGTCGTCGAAGCGCTGCACGCCCGGCACCCGCGGCGCCATGGGGGCATACGCCGTCCAGTCTATGGGATGACGGTTGGTGCGCGCCGCGGCGAGCGAGACCTGCGGCGCCTTGACCTTCTTCGCGGCATGTTGCTCGCGGCGCCGCTCGTGCTCCTCGCCCACCTTGGCGACGAACGCGGCGCGGCTCGCCGGCTGGCTCAGGCTCTGGCACACGCCCACGGCACGCGATGCGTCTTTCACGTACACCACCGGGAAGCGGTACTGCAGCGCGATCTTTACCGAGGTGTGCGCCGGGGAGGTGGTCGCGCCGCCGATGAGCAGCGGCAGCTCGAAGCTCTGGCGCTGCATCTCCTTCGCCACGTGCACCATCTCGTCGAGCGAGGGCGTGATGAGACCCGACAGGCCGATGAAGTCAGCACTCTCGCGCCGTGCGGTCTCGAGGATCTTCTCGCACGGCACCATGACGCCGAGGTCGATGACCTCGAAGTTGTTACATTGCAGCACCACACCAACGATGTTCTTGCCGATGTCGTGCACGTCGCCTTTGACCGTGGCCATCACGATGCGGCCGTTGGAGCGCTGCGCTCCCGCGTCCTTGCTCTTCTCGATGAAGGGCACGAGATAGGCAACCGCGCGCTTCATGACGCGTGCGCTCTTCACCACCTGCGGCAGAAACATCTTGCCGGCGCCGAACAGGTCGCCGACCACGTTCATGCCGTCCATGAGGGGTCCCTCGATCACCTGCAGCGGGCGCTCGACCGATGCGCGGGCGGCCTCGGTGTCCTCAATG
>CATPBM010000293.1 GCA_955652625.1 uncultured Steroidobacteraceae bacterium | reverse complement strand
GTGTCGCGCGAGGTCTCGCTGGGGAGCGCGGAAGAGGTACGCGCGGCAGTTGCCAGCGCGCAGGGTGCCTGGCGCGCCTGGTCGGACACCCCGCCGGTGCGGCGGGCGCGGGTGCTGGCGAATTTCCTCGCGCTCCTGAACGAGCGGCGCGATGCGCTCGCCGCCCTAATCACCAGCGAGCACGGCAAGGTGTTCTCGGATGCACAGGGAGAAGTCACGCGCGGCATCGAGATCGTGGAGTTCGCCTGCGGCATTCCGCAGCTGTTGAAAGGCGACTTCACCGACCAGGTCTCGACCGGGCTCGACAACTGGACGCTGCGCCAGCCCCTCGGCGTGGTCGCGGGCATCACGCCTTTCAACTTTCCGTGCATGGTGCCGTGCTGGATGTTTCCCATCGCCATCGCGTGCGGCAACACGTTCGTCCTCAAGCCGAGCGAGCGCGATCCGTCGGCGTCGCTGTTCATGGCGCGCCTGCTCACGGAGGCGGGACTGCCTGCCGGCGTGTTCAACGTCGTCCAGGGTGACAAGACGGCGGTGGATGCGCTGCTCGAACACCCGGAGGTGCGCGCGGTGAGCTTCGTAGGGTCCACCCCGATCGCGCACTACATCTATCAGCGCGGCGCGGCGGCCGGCAAACGCGTGCAGGCCCTGGGCGGCGCCAAGAATCATATGGTCGTCATGCCCGACGCCGACCTCGACCAGGCGGTCGATGCGTTGATCGGCTCCGCCTACGGATCCGCAGGCGAGCGCTGCATGGCGATCTCGGTTGCGGTGCTGGTGGGCGATACCGCGGAGCGCATCATGCCGCGCCTCGCCGAGCGCGCCGGGCAGCTGCGCGTCGGCGAGGGCATGCAGCCGCACGCGGAGATGGGCCCGGTGATCAACCGCGCAGCGCTCGAGCGCATTCGCGGCTACATCGATGATGGCGTCGCAAGCGGCGCGCGGCTGGTGGTGGACGGCCGGCGCCATCCGGCGAGCGGGGCGCCGTTCAGCGTCGCCGGTCACGAGAACGGCTTCTGGGTGGGCGCCACCCTGTTCGACCGCGTGACGCCACAGATGCGCATCTACCGCGAGGAAATCTTCGGGCCCGTACTGTCGTGCGTGCGCGTCGCGGATTTCACCGCAGCCGTCGAATTGGTGAACGTTCATCCGCTCGCCAACGGTGTGGCCTGTTATACCCGCGACGGCAACGTCGCCCGTGAGTTCGGGCGCCGCATCCAGGTAGGCATGGTCGGGATCAACGTGCCCATCCCGGTGCCCATGGCCTGGCACGGCTTTGGCGGCTGGAAGAGCAGCCTGCTCGGCGACACCCATGTCTATGGCGAGGAAGGCGTGCGCTTCTACACGCGCCAGAAATCCATCATGCAGCGCTGGCCGGAAAGCACGCCAAAGGGTGCCGAGTTCGCGATGCCCACGGCGAAGTAACTCGCGGCAGTTCCGCGAGAGATCACCCGTGTGCGGCTTGCGCCGCGCTTACGACACCCTCTTCTTCTCGACCGGCTGCGGCTCGAACTGCTGCTCCTCGGTGCTGCCCGCGAGTGCCGTAATCGAGGACGTCCCGCCGCTTACGGTCTGGGTGACCGCATCGAAATAACCGGCACCGACCTCGCGCTGGTGCTTGGTGGCGGTGTATCCGGCCGCTTCGGCCGCGAACTCCGCCTGCTGCAGGCTCACGTAGGCGGTCATCTGCTGCGCCTTGTAGCCGCGCGCCAGCTCGAACATCGAGTAGTTGAGCGAGTGGAAGCCGGCGAGCGTGATGAACTGGAATCGATAGCCCATGGCCGCGAGCTCGCGCTGGAATTTCGCAATGGTCGCGTCATCGAGCTTGCGCTTCCAGTTAAAGGACGGGGAGCAGTTGTAAGCCAGGAGCTTCCCCGGAAACTCTTCGTGGATGCCTTCCGCGAACTCGCGCGCCTCCTCGAGGTCGGGCTTGGCGGTCTCGCACCACACGAGGTCGACGTACGGTGCGTAGGCGCGGCCGCGCGCGATGGCCTGTTTCATTCCCGCTTTCACGCTGCAGAACCCCTCGGACGTGCGGCCCCGGGCCGCGTCGATGAACGGCCGGTCGCGCTCATCGACATCCGAGGTCAGGAGGTTTGCGCCTTCCGCGTCGGTGCGCGCCACCAGCACGGTAGGCACGTTGCACACGTCCGCGGCCAGGCGTGCGGCAACGAGCTTGCTGATCGCTTCCTGGGTGGGCACCAGCACCTTGCCGCCCATGTGGCCGCACTTCTTGGCCGAGGACAGCTGGTCCTCGAAGTGCACGCCGGCAGCACCCGCGTCGATCATCTGCTTCATGAGCTCGAACGCGTTCAGCACGCCCCCGAAGCCCGCCTCCGCGTCCGCGACAATGGGCTTGAGCCAGTCAACCGAATCATCGCCCTCTGCATGGCAGATCTCATCCGCGCGGCGCAGTGTGTTGTTGATGCGGCGCACGACCGCCGGCACCGAGTCCGCTGGATAAAGGGATTGATCCGGGTACATCTCGCCCGACACGTTGGCGTCCCCCGCCACCTGCCACCCGGACAGGTAGATGGCGCGCAGTCCGGCGCGCACCTGCTGCATGGCTTGATTGCCGGTGAGCGCGCCGGACTG
>CATPBM010000292.1 GCA_955652625.1 uncultured Steroidobacteraceae bacterium | reverse complement strand
TGTTTGCGCACACGCGCACGGTGCTCACGATCCACAACGTCGGCTACCAGGGCATTTTCTCTGCGGGCCACGTGGCCGACCTCGGCATACCGGGCAAGCTGAGCCTGCTGCACCAGGGCGATCTCGCCGCCGGGCGGATCAACGCGCTGCGCCACGGCATTGTCTACGCCGACGCCATCACCACGGTCAGCCCGACGCACGCCCGCGAGATCTGCACCGACCAGTACGGCATGGGACTGCAGGACAGCCTGCGCGAGCGCGCCGCCGCCGGGGCGGTGTCGGGCATCCTGAACGGCGTCGACTACGACGAGTGGGATCCGGCCCGCGACCGCTACCTGCCGGTGCATTACAGCGCCGCCGATACGAGTGGCAAGGGTGAGCTCAAGCGCGAGTTCCTCGCGCGCCAGCGCCTTGATGCGGCCCCCGGCGTGCCGCTCGCCGGTCTGGTCAGCCGGCTCGCCGCGCAGAAGGGGATCGAGCTCATGTTCGAGGCGTTACCCCGGGTGCTCACCGCGCGGGCGCTGAACTTCGCCGCCTTAGGAAACGGGGAAGCGCAGTACGAGGAGTTCCTGAGCGCGCTCGCGCGCCGCTTCCCCGGGCGCGTGGCGTTTCACTGCGGATATGACGAAGAGCTCGCGCACTGGATCGAGGCGGCGGCGGATCTGTTCCTGATGCCCTCGCGTTACGAGCCGTGCGGGCTCAACCAGATGTACAGCCTGCGCTACGGCACGGTACCCATCGTGCGCCGTACCGGGGGCCTTGCCGACTCGGTCGAGCACTATGACCGCGCGCGCCGCACCGGCACCGGCGTGGTATTCAGCGATTTCAGTCCGCAGGCGTTCGAATCGGCGCTGAACAGCGCGCTCGACCTGTATGCAGAGCCGGAGCATTGGACGCGCATCATGAAGAACGGCATGCGCCGCGACTTCTCCTGGCAGCGCCAGGGCGGGCTGTACGTCGAGCTGTACACGCGGCTCACTGTAACCTGAACGTGCCGCTCTCCTCGAAGGGAATGGAGCGCAACAGGCCTTGCGACAACTCGACCTTCCCCGTGAGGCGATAGGGCACGCTCTGCCCGAGCGCATCCGGCCCGCGACTGAGCAGGTTCAGCAGCGCGCCCGCGAGGTTGGTCGTGACGTTCATGTCGAAGTCGGCCTCGCCCCTGGGTGGCACGACGAAGCTTGCGTCGGACACACCGCTCGCGGCCTGCTGCCCCATGACCTCCATGCTGTACTCGATCCCCTTCACCGGCAGCGCACGGTCGTTGGGATTGTGCACGTGCACGCGGACCTTCAGGCGCTGCTCCCACAGCGTGCTGCCGAGCAGCTGCACATCGACGATCGAAAGCTCGGGCCTTGCAAGGTGCGGCGTGAGGGCGCAGGCGGCGCCGAGCAGCAGGGCGATAAGTGCGGGGAAGCAGCGGAGGATGGCTCGCATGATGGGGCATGGTAGCAAAGCTGCACGGCCGCCCACGGCCGGGAGGTGGGGGCCAGCTTGTCTATTACGCGCGGCCGAAGATGTCGTTCAGGCGCGCATAGTGCTGCGCGAGCTGCGGCGTCAACGCGCCCGGCGGCAGCCGCCAGGCCCAGTTGCCCGACTGCGTGCCCGGGGTGTTGAAGCGCGCCTCGGATCCCAGTCCCAGAAGGTCCTGAGCCGGAATAATTGCCAGCCGCGCCACGGAACCGAGCGCTGCGAGAATCAGCCCTTCGGGCATGTCGCCCGGCCTCAGGTGCAGGTAAGAGTCCACACGCTGCGCGCTGTCCGGGTCGAGTGAGGAGTACCAGCCGAGCGTGGTGTCATTGTCGTGCGTGCCGGTGTACGCCACGCACTCGCGCTCGTACAGGTACGGCACGTGGGGATTGGCCGGATCCCCGTCGAAGCCGAACTGCAGCACGCGCATCCCCGGAAGTCCAAAGCCGTTCTTGAGCGCGAGTACGTCATCCGTAATGACCCCGAGATCCTCGGCGACCAGTGGCAGGTCGCTGAACTCATCGCGCAGCCGCTGCAGCAGCTCCCCGCCGGGTGAGCTGAGCCACGCGCCGCCGCGCGCGTCGGCAGCACCCGCCGGCACGGCCCAGTAGGCAGCGAGGGCGCGGAAATGATCGATACGCAGCAGGTCAAGGCGCGCGAGCTGCACGCGCACCCGCGTAAGCCACCAGCTGAAGTCCGAGCGGCGCATCGCCTGCCAGTCATACGCCGGATTGCCCCACAGCTGTCCGAGCTCAGAGAAGTAGTCAGGCGGCACGCCGCCGACCACCGCCGGCTCGCCAGTCGGCTTAAGCTGGAACAGCTCCCGATGCGCCCAGGTCTCCACCGAGGAGGGGCCGACGTAGAACGGCAGGTCTCCGAACAGGCGCACACCGCGCTCGAGCGCATGCTCGCGCAGGCGATGCCACTGAACCCAGAATGCATATTGCTCACGCTCGATGCGTGTCACGTCGTCCGCCAGCGCCTCGCGCGCGCCGGCGAGCGCCTTGGGGTCGCGGTCGCGCAGCTCCGGCGGCCAGTGCCAAAAAGGCGTACCACCGTGCGCGCGTGTCAGCGCCTCAAAGAGCGCGTAGTCCTCCAGCCACGGACTTGCTGCCGCCAGGAAGTCCGACCCGATCGGCGCGCGCGGATCGGGCAGCTCGGCTAAGTCGATGAAGGCGGCATTGCCTGCGCAGTCCGAGCGCACCCAGTAAGGGGAGCCGTCCGGACCCACCGGTCCTGCCGGCAGAATCTGCCACACGGAAAACCCGGCCTGCGCGAGCCAGTCGATGCAGGCACGCCCGCCGCGACCCAGGGCCGCCGGAATCCCCGACATGGGCAGCAGCACGCCTGAGCGGCGGCGGTCGAAAACGGGCACTCTCCTGGTCACGCGGATGCTCTTCGCATGACCCCGCCACGCTCGGGTGCGCCCTGGCCCGTGGAGATTGGCCGCGCGAGCTCGCCCGGGGGCGCGAGATTCAAGCGCCGATAGAGAGCCAAGAGCTGGCGGCGGTACAGGCGGTCGAAGTGACTCACGGCGTCCGCCGGGTTGTAACCGCCGAACCACCAGAACCAGTCGGAACTCTCGCACAGCGCCAGCTGGTGCCCGGCGGCCGCGCGCTGCGCCGTATCCGTCACGCCCAGCAGCACCCGGTCGTAGGCTTCCTTGGCATCACACAAAAGATCCCAGCCGCGGTTCTTGGCCGGATCTCCCATCCAGGTCGCGAGTGTGCCGTGCACCCAGCTGCCAGCCAGCATCTTCGCCAGCGGCGCCGGCTGAATGCCGCGAGCCAGACAGTCGGACAGTGTGGTCAGCTCGAGCTGCGGGTGGCTGGCGAGTTGCGCATACAGCGCGCGCAGGAAATAGTAGCCGTTGAACGGGTAGTGCTCCCACGCATTCTCGCCGTCGAGGGCGATGAGCACCGCGTGGTTGCCGCCCGGTTCGTACTGTTGCGCCATCTGCGCGAGCTCGCCGACCAGGTTGGCGACGGCATCGTCGCCGTGCCAGGTCGCGTAGCTGAACCCGATGAGATCCGACAGCGTATCGTCACGGAAAAAGCAGCTCATGCCGGTCCCGCCCAGGCGATACGGGCGGTTGTAGGCGAGAGGGTCCTCGGCCGCCTCGGGATCGGTGAGCGCGAGGCTGCCGCGCAGCACGCCGGCGCTGCTCGCCGCCCACCGAAAGCCGCCGGCGGCGAGCAGCTCGAGCGTGCCGGCACTGATCGCGCCCTCGGCTGGCCAGCAGCCGGCGGGGGCTGAGCCGAAGGCGCGGGTGAAAACACGGATCGCCTCCTGCACGTGCCACGCCGCGCGCGCTGCGCCTCCGGGATAGCCGGCGTGCGCCGGCAGCGCCATATCAGGCACCGCGTCCCGCGCGCAGCGGAAATCGAGCATCAGCGGGATGATCGGATGCCCGTAGGGCGTTACGGACAGCTCGCACTGCCCGCGCTCGGCCAGCTGTCGGTAGCGCGGCACGATCTGGGCCACGAGCTCGCCGATCAGTGCCAGCAGGTCGCGGCGCTGCTCGGCACTGAAGTCGCGTCCGCGCTCAGTGAGGCGCGCAACCAGCGGATGGACGCGGCGTACCGTCTCGCCGAGCCATGCCAGGTGATACCAGACCGCCACGTCGTGGATGAACTGGTCGGAGGCGTAGGGGATGCGCTCGGGCGAAGCGAGGGTCTCCGCGATGGTTGCAAGCTCCAGGTACGGGCCGAAGCGCTCGATCATCTGCTTGCGCTGCGCCCTCAGGCAGGCGCGCAGCAGCTCCAGGCGCACGGCCGGCTCGGTCGGCACCGGATCCGGACCCAGCAGCGCCAGCACCGGGTCCGGCAGCGGGCTGCCCCCCTGCAGGTGCTCGGCGATACGCCGCGCGAGCTCTTCGATCTGCTCGATGAGGATCGGGGTGAAGTTCACCACGGCGCGCGCCGCCGGGTTCGCCTCCAGGTGCGCCGCCATGTCGGTGTAGTCCTTGATGGCGTGCAGGTAGGTCCAGGGCAGCGCGTATTGCCCGGTGAGGGCATCCCGGTAATGCGGCTGATGCATGTGCCACAGCAGGATGACGGGCAGGCGCGCGGCGGACGTCATGCGTCAGGAAGTGCGCAGGCGTCGCAGCATGTCCGGCGTGACCAGCACCACGCCCTTCTCGGTCACATGGAAGCGGCGCGTGTCGGCGGCGCGGTCGACGCCGATGGTGGTGCCGTCGGGCACCTCGCAGCCTTCGTCGACGATAGCGCCGGTGATCACGCAGCCGCGGCCGATCTCGGCGTGCGGCAGGATCACCGAGCGCTGGATGCTGGTGCGCTCCTCGACCCGCACGTCCGAGAACAGCAGCGACTCGCGCACCACCGCGCCGGAGATGATGCAGCCGCCGGAGACCATGGAGTTGATCGCGGTGCCGCGCCTGCCGTCCTCATCGAGGATGAACTTCGCCGGCGGTTGCTGCACCTGGTATGTCCAGATCGGCCAGTCTTCGTCGTAGATATTGAGCTCGGGACGCACGTGCACCAGCTCGAGGTTGGCGTCGTAATAAGCGTCGACGGTACCGACGTCGCGCCAGTAGCTCTGGGCGCGGGTCTGCACGTCCTGGAACGGGTAAGCGAACACGAGGCGGTTGGCGCCGATCGCCTCGGGCAGGATGTCCTTGCCGAAGTCATGGGCGGATTTCTCATTGGCCGCGTCCGCGGCCAGCATGGTTTCGAGCAGGCGCGTGTTGAAAACGTAGATGCCCATGGAAGCGAGGATGGTCTGGGGACGGCCGGGCAGCGCATCGGGCTGGGCGGGTTTCTCCGCGAACTTGGTAACCCGGTTCCACTCGGTGGCGGTGAGTACGCCGTACTGGCGCGACTCGCGCGCCGGCACTTCGACCACTCCAACAGTGATGTCGGCGCCCTTCTCCACGTGGTACGCGATCATCGGGCCGTAGTCCATCTTGTAGATGTGGTCGCCGGCGAGCACCAGCACGTGCTTGGGGTGGTGCGCCAGGATCAGCTCGAGGTTCTGATGCACCGCGTCCGCGGTGCCCCGGTACCACATCGGACCGAGCTGCTGCTGCGCTGGGACCACTTCGATGAACTCCCCGAACTCGCCCCGCAGGTAACTCCAGCCGTGCTGCACGTGCTGGATGAGTGATTGCGCCTTGTACTGCGTAAGTATGGAGATCTGGCGGATCCCGGAGTTGACACAGTTCGAGAGCACGAAGTCGATGATGCGGAACTTGCCGCCGAAGGGCGTCGCCGGTTTGCAGCGATGCTCGGTCAGATCGCGCAACCGCTCACCACGCCCGCCCGCCATGACGATAGCGAGCGTGCCGCCGGTCAGACGGCTGACATAGCGGCCGGAAGAGGCGCGTGCGGGCTGGCGCGACATGCCCGGTACTACACCCTAACACCCGTGGCGCGCGCAACCCCGGCGGCCCGATTGTCTACAGCCATTTCATCAGGCCGAGCTCGTACGGATGCGAGAGCAGCTCATGCCAGGGATACACGCGCACTTCGGTCCGGAACTGGCCGCACTCGTGCGGCTCGACGTCGAGTGCGAATATCACCGCGCCGTCAGCGTCGTGCTCATCGGTAGCCGTGAAGGCGGCATGCCACACGCCATTGCGGGCGGTGAGCCCGTAGGAGCACAGCGGCGGGGGTGCGAGCTGCGCCTCCGGCAGCAGGCGCCGCGCCGCGAACTCCACGCGCACGTCCGCGGGACTGAGCCCGTTGAGCCCCGCCGCGACCCGCAGCCGCAGCCGCTCGCCGCGCGGCAGATCGCGCGCCACGTCGCTGAGAAGCTTGAGGCTCACCTTCGGCCACGCCTGACGCACGCGCTGCTTCCAGTCCGCGAGCGTGCGCGCGCCGGCAAAAGCGTCGGCCGCGAGGCGCCCGTATTGCGCGGCGGCCGGCAGGTACAGTCCGCGCGTGTAGTCGAACCACACCCGGCGCATGTTGAAGCGCGGGATCACGGTCATCATGGCGCGCTTGCTGCGCCTCACCCAGGCGCCCGGGCAACCCGCTTCGTCACGCGTGTAGTACAGCGGCAGCACCTCTTCCTCGAGCGTGCCGAGGATCAGCTCGGCCTCGAGCGCGTCGCGGCGGTCCGGATCCTGGACGTTGGCCGGCGGGATGCCCCAGCCGTTGTCCTGCATCCACCCTTCCGCCCACCAGCCATCCAGAATGCTCAGGTTCAGGCGGCCGTTGATCGCCGCCTTCATGCCGGAGGTGCCGCTTGCCTCCAGCGGAGCGATGGGGTTGTTGAGCCATACATCGACGCCGGAAACGAGGCTGCGCGCCAGCTGCAGGTCGTAGTCCTCGAGAAACACGATCCGGCCGGCGAACTCCTGGCTCATCATCAGCTGGCGCAGTTCGCGCAGGACCTGCTTGCCCGGCTCATCCGCCGGGTGCGCTTTGCCGGCGAACAGCAGCACCATCGGGCGCTCCGGGTTGTTGACGAGGCGCGCCAGGCGCGCCCGATCGCGCAGCAACAACGTTGCGCGCTTGTAGGTGGCGAAGCGCCGGGCAAACCCGAGCGTGAGCACCCCCGGGCGCAGCGGATCGAGAAAGCGCGTCACGTGCCGCAGCTGCGCCGGGCTCGAGCCCTTGCGCTCGTACTCGCGCTGCAGCCGCTCGCGCACGTTCGCGAGCATGCGCGCCTTCACGTCCTGCGCCGCGGCCCAATAACGCTCGTCCGGCACCCGCTCGAGCGCGTTCCAGAAATCCACATCGCGCAGCCGCTCGCGCCATTCGCGCCCCAGCTCGCGATCAAAGAACTCCAGCCAGCGCTGGTGCAGGAAGGTCGGCACGTGCACGCCGTTGGTCACGAAGCCGACCGGGTTGTCCTCGGGGCGCACTTCCGGCCACTGATCCTGGCACAGCCGTGCCGAGACCGCCCCGTGTATGCGGCTCACGGCGTTGACGCGGCGCGTGCCGTTAAGGGCGAGGCGCGTCATGTTGAAAAGGCCGGGCGCGGAGGGCGCGCGCCCCAGCTCCAGGAAGCGCTCGAGCGGGAGCCCGAGCTCGCGGATGAAGTCGCCGAAGTGCTGCACGATGAGCTCGAGCCCGAAGGCGTCGTGACCGGCGGCCACCGGCGTGTGGGTGGTGAACACACACTCGGCCGCCACCGCTTCCTGGGCCGCAGCAAACGGCAGGCCCTGCCCCAGGTGTTCACGCAGCAGCTCCAGGATCAGAAACGCCGCGTGCCCCTCGTTCAGATGCCACACCGCCGGCTGCACCCCGAGCGCGCGCAGCGCGCGCACTCCGCCGATGCCGAGGATCATCTCCTGGCGCACGCGCATGGATTCATCGCCCCCGTAGAGGCGGTGTGTGATGTCGCGATCGGAAGGCGCGTTGTCCGCGCAGTTGGTGTCGAGCAGGTACACCGGTACGCGGCCCACCTGTGCCTTCCACAGCCGTGCGACCACCTCGCGCCCGGCGATGCGCACGCTCACCTTGAGCCAGTCGCCGCCGGCGTTGCGCGCCGGCTCCACCGGCAGGTCGCGCGGGTCGCGCTCGCGGTATTCGGCGTGCTGCGCGCCGTCGTTGTCGACGGTCTGCGTGAAGTAGCCCTGCTCGTACAGCAGACCCACCGCGACGAAGTTGGCGCGCTCATCGCTCGCCGCCTTGCAGTAGTCCCCGGCGAGCACGCCCAGACCCCCGGAGTAGATGGGGAAGCTTTCGTGGAAACCGTACTCCGCGCAGAAGTACGCGACCAGCGGCTCCTCTCCGGTCGGCGCGCTGACCTGCAGGTACTTGTCGAGCGTATCGAGCGCGGCGTGGTAGCGCGCCAGGTACTCCTCGTCGCGGGCGCAGCGCTCGAGGTTCGCCTGGTTGACGCAGCGAAGCAGCAGACGCGGGTTGCCGTTGGTCTGCTTCCACAGCTCCGGATCCAGATCCTCGAACAGGGCGCGCGTGGGCCGGTGCCAGCTGAAGAAGAGGTTGCCGGCCAGCTCAGAAAGGCGTGAAAGGCTCCCCGGAACCACGGGGGTAACTTCGAGGAGCGAGTTTCTCATCAAGCCGCTTTCCGGGAGGGGACGCGAAGTCTAGCAGCCGAGCTTCCCCTTCCGGGACTGCCGCCAGGGGCACCCAAGGTCGGCAATGGGGGTTAGGGGCGTTCCATCATACTAGTTGACAGCTAATACTATACAGTCAATAGTACTGGCCTGTGGACGATAGCCGGCCCCGCAAATTTCAGAAAGACCTCAATTCAGGTCTGGTGGCGCTGGTGCTGCTGGGCGTGCTGGCCAGCACCACCGAGGACCTCTACGGCTACGAGATCGCCAAGCGCCTGCAGAAGGCGAATGAGGGCGAGGCGCTTTTCAAGGAGGGCACGATCTACCCCGTACTGCGCGCGCTTGCGGCAGGCGGGCTCCTCACCAGCCGCGTCGTGCCCTCCTACGCCGGTCCGCCGCGGCGCTATTACCGCATTACCGAAGAGGGTCGCACGATGCTGCGCCAGTGGAGTGACATCTGGCGCCAGACGCGCGGCTTTGTTGATCGCTTCATCGAAGGAACTGACTCATGAGTGCCAATGCGCCCCGCTCGATCGATGAGTACCTGAAGCAGCTGCGCGCTGCGCTCGCAGGCGAAGACCCCGCGCTGATCCAGGACGCGCTGTACGATGCCGAAGAGTACCTGCGCGCCGAGCTCGCGGCGCATCCGGACAAGTCCGAGAGCGACATGCTGGAGCTCATCGCGAGCACCTATGGTGCGCCCGAGGAGGTCGCGGCGGCGTACCGCGACAACGAGGCGAAGGTGAAAGCGGCCCTGAGGATGCCGGCGCCGAAGGCGCTCACCCAGCAGCCTGGCCTGAGGCGCTTCTTCGGTGTGTTCCTGGACGTGCGCGCCTACACCTCACTCTTCTACATGCTGCTGACGCTCGCGACCGGGATCATGTACTTCACCTTCGTGGTCACGGGGCTTTCGCTGTCCGCAGGCTTTGCAATCCTGATCATCGGCATTCCGTTCTTTCTGGCGTTCATCGGCATGGCGCGCGTGATCTCCCTTGGCGAAGGGCGCCTGCTTGAAGCCATGACCGGCGAGCGCATGCCGCGGCGCCCCGTGCACCCCGGGCCGCCGGCGGGCTGGCTGGCGCGCATCGGGGACATGCTCAAGGACGTGCGCACCTGGACGACGCTGCTGTACCTGCTCCTCATGCTGCCGCTCGGGATCATCTACTTCACCGTCGCGGTGACGGGACTGACGATCGGATTGCGCTGGACACTCGCACCCCTGATCGTGATCGGGCGCGATGTGGGCTGGTTTGCGCCGGGCGTCGCCCTGGACATGATGCAGATCAACGGGCACGGGTACGCTTCACCCCACACCCTGCTGGGGTCCCTGTTCGCCATGGCTGCCGGGGTGGTTGTTCTGGCGTTGCTGATGCACGCGGCGCGCTGGATCGCCCGCGGACATGCGCGCATGGCGAAGGCGTTGCTGGTCGAACCAGGCGCCTGAGGCGACTGCCGGAGCGCGGCGGCGCGGTACACTGCCCCGCATGCTGCGAATCCCTGCCTTCACGCTGGGCGCCTTGAGTCTCGCGGCGGCCTGTGTGGCCCTCGCGTACGCGACAGCTGCCCCCGCGCCTGCCACGCTCGCGGCGCCGGCGGCTGCAAAAAGCACGACCCGCGGCTGTCTGCCTACCGGCAACGGCTACCTGCGCGCCCGCATCCGCGGAGCCCTGGACCTGGACATTGACTGGCACAACGCCGAGATCGAATGCGAGGGCGGCCTGCGTCCGGACGGCAGCGGCCTGCGCGTGAGCTTCGCCGGACCGCAGCACGCCGATGGGCGGCGCCTGCGGATGGTGTTCGGTGTCGACTCGGTACACGAGGGGCGCACTGGCCGCGACCTGCCCACCAATCTCACCGTGATTTTCGAGGGCGAGGAGCGGCTGTTTGCAACGCGCGGCGAGGATCATTGCACGGTGGACGAGCTCAGACAGGAACGCCTGGGAGCGCTTGGCGGATCGAAGCGCACCTGGCGCATCATCGCGCGCGGCTTCTGCATTGCCCCCGCGAGCACCCTGAGCAGCGACGCCCGCATTCTGGTGAGCCGCTTCGATTTCGCCGGCAACGCCGTCTTCGAGGACGAGCCGCGTCGTCAGCCCCAGGAACGCAAGCTGTAGGACGCCAATGCCGAAGGACCCCGCGTTGCGATGCCGCCGCCCTGCACTCGCCCTGGCCGGCGCCCTGACGGCGCTCCTGAGTTTCACCCCCGGCGTGATCGCCACCGCGCCGGCCCAGGAACCGCCCCGGCCTCTGGACCTCGCGACGTTTCCGCGCACTGAGCTGCAGATTACACATCGCGAATCCAACCACGCGGCGCGCAAGTATCCGTTCAAGGTGTGGGTGGCCGATACGCCGGCACGCGCCCAGCAGGGCCTGATGTTCGTCCGCGACCTGCCCGAGACCATGGGCATGGTGTTTCCGCTGCGGCCCCCGCGCGTCGAGACCATGTGGATGAAGAACACCTACATCGAGCTCGACCTGCTGTTCGTCGGCGCCGACGGGCGCGTGACCAAGATCATCGAGCGCGCACACCCGCTGTCACTGGATACGCTGAGTTCCGACTCGCCAGTGACCGCAGTCATCGAGCTCAAAGGCGGGGAGGTGGCGAAGCTCGGCCTGCGCGTCGGCGATA
>CATPBM010000291.1 GCA_955652625.1 uncultured Steroidobacteraceae bacterium | reverse complement strand
GAGCTCAACATCCATGAGATCTGCGAGCACGTCTATCACCTGCTGCGCGCCGAAGCCCCCGCCACGGTGCTGATCGAGCGCGACTACGACCCGAGCCTGCCGAACGCCATGCTCGACCGCCACCAGTTGATCCAGGCGCTGCTCAACGTGGCGCGCAACGCCCTGCAGGCGCAGGGCGACAGGGGCCGCATCGTGCTGCGCACGCGCGCTCGCTCGCACGTGAGCATAGGCTCAACGCCGCACCGGTTGGTCGCGAGCCTCGAGGTCGAGGACCACGGCCCGGGGGTGCCCGCGAACCTGCGCTCCTCGATCTTCTATCCCCTGGTGACCGGGCGCGCGAACGGCACCGGCCTCGGGCTCGCGGTCGCGCAGGAGCTGGTGACGCGCAACGGCGGCATCATCGAATTCGAAAGCCAAACGGGGCGCACGGTGTTCACGCTGCTGCTGCCCCTGGGAGTGGACGCATGAACGCAAGCGCACTGCGGGTCTGGCTCGTCGACGACGATGCCTCCATTCGGTGGGTACTGGAGCGGGCGCTGCGCAACGACGGCATGCTGCCGCGCGCCTTCGAGGCGGCGGAGCCGGCGCTGGATGCCCTGCGGCGCGACACCCCGGACGTGCTGATCACCGACATCCGCATGCCCGGCGCCTCGGGGCTCGAGCTCCTGCGCCGCATCCGCGACGCCCGTCCGGCGCTGCCGGTGATCGTCATGACGGCGCACTCGGATTTAGGCAGCGCGGTGTCCGCCTACGAAGGCGGCGCCTTCGAGTACCTGCCCAAGCCCTTCGACATCGACCAGGCGATCGCCCTGGTGCGGCGCGCGGCAAGCGGCGGGCTCGCGGCGGGGAGCGAGGCCGCCAGCGCGCCACGGATCCCGGAGCTGTTGGGCAAGGCGCCGGCCATGCAACAGGTGTTTCGCGCCATCGGGCGCTTGGCGCGCTCGAGCGTGACCGTGCTGATCACCGGGGAGTCGGGCACCGGCAAGGAGCTCGTGGCGCGCGCCCTGCACGAGCACAGCCCGCGCTCCGCCCGGCCCTTCCTCGCCCTCAACACCGCGGCCATCCCCGCGGACCTTCTCGAGTCGGAGCTGTTCGGCCACGAGCGCGGCGCCTTCACCGGCGCGGACGCGCAGCGCCGCGGGCGCTTCGAGCAGGCCGACGGCGGCACGCTGTTCCTCGATGAGATCGGCGACATGTCGATGCCGCTGCAGACCCGACTGCTGCGCGTGCTGGCGGAAGGGGAGTTCTACCGCGTGGGTGGCCAGATGCCCATCCGCGTCGACGTGCGCGTCATCGCCGCGACCCACCAGGACTTGAGGGAGCGTGTGACGCGGGGGCTCTTCCGCGAAGATCTGTATCACCGCCTGAATGTCATCCGCATCGAGCTGCCGCCGCTGCGGGCCCGCGCGGAAGACATCCCCGACCTGCTCACGCACTACATGGTGGTCGCGGCGCACGAGCTCGGGGTCGATGCGAAGGTGCTAGCCCCCGACGCCCTGGCCCGCCTCACCGCGCACGGCTGGCCCGGCAACGTGCGCGAGCTGGTGAACCTGTGCCGGCGGCTGTCGGTGCTCGCCCCCGGGAGCGAGGTGCACCTCGCGGATCTGCCGCCGGAGCTCGCGGGCATGGCGGCGGCGCACACGGCGCAGGCGGACTGGGCCGTGGCGCTCGCCAGCTGGGCCGAGCGGCACGTGCTCTCGGGTGAGCCGCTGCTGGATGTCGTGCAGCCGCAGTTCGAGCGCGTGCTCATCCGCGCCGCGCTGCGGCGCACCCACGGGCACCGCCAGGAGGCGGCGAAGCTTCTCGGCTGGGGGCGCAACACCCTCACCCGCAAGTTGAAAGAGCTCGGCATGAACGGCGCCGTGCCGGGGGACGAATAGTCGCCGCGGCAGGAACCCGGTAAGGTTCGCGCCCGAGCGCTTCAGTGCGGGAGCTTGCCGATGGCGGGTTGGCGCGAGTTGTGGCACACGGACTTCCTCGGCAACCAGTTCGGGGCCTGGACGCTTGCGCTCGGCATCTTCCTGGTCACCTTCACGCTCCTGCCGCTCGCGAAGCGCTTCATCGGGGCTCGCCGCCGCCGCCTCACCGCACAGCGCCCGATCCAGGTGCACGCCGCGATCGACCTCGCGGCGCTTCTGGTCGAGCGCACCAATCGCCTGTTCCTGTGGGGCGTGGCGGTGTGGCTCGCCTCCCGCGATCTGACCTTCCCGCCACGCGTGGAGCGCTGGCTGACCGTTGCCCTGGTGGTGCTGTTCTGGATGCAGGTGGCGCTGTGGGCGCTCGCGGCGGTGCGCTATGGCATCGAGGCGCGCCGGCTGCGCTCCACGGGACCGGACACGCTGCTCAAGAGCTCGATGGAGGTGATCCTGTTCGGGGCCGGCATCCTGATCTGGGGCGTCACGGTGCTGTTCGCACTCGACAACCTCGGGGTCGAGATCAAGCCGCTGCTCGCGGGCCTCGGCATCGGCGGCATCGCCCTCGCGCTTGCGGTGCAGACGGTGCTCGGGGACCTGCTCGCTTCGCTCTCCATCGCGCTCGACAAGCCCTTCGGCATCGGGGATTTCCTCACGCTCGATGACTGCCAGGGGAGCGTCGAGCACATCGGCGTCAAGAGCACGCGGCTGCGGAGCCTCGGCGGCGAGCAGATCATTATCTCGAACGGGGACATCCTCAAAGCGCGCGTGCGCAACTTCGGCCGCCTGCGCGAGCGGCGTGCGCTGTTTCTGCTCGACGTGCATTACGAGACCGCGGTCGCCGCGCTCGCATCAGTGCCGCGCGTGGTGCGCGAGATCATCGAGGCGACGCCCGACACGCGCTTCGAGCGCTGTCATCTGCTGCGCTACACCGATAAGGGACTGCAGTTCGAAGCGGTCTACTTCGTCACCCGCTCGGACTACAAGGCCTACGCCGACGCGCAGCAGAGCATCAACCTGCGCATTCTCGAGCGCTTCCGCGTGATGGAGGTAACTTTCGCCGCCGCCGCACCCACCCCGGTGCGCCTGCATCCGCCGCTCGCGGCGCCCGTGGCCGAGAGCAGCGGTCAGCAGCGCCTGCTCTGAAGCGCGCTACTCGCCCGCCAGCAACTCCTTCAGGCGCGCTTCGAACACTTCGTAGGGGTGCGCGCCCGAGAGGCGCTCCCCGCTCAACTTGCGCGGCGCGGACCTGCCGATGATGAATGTCGGGGTGCCGTGGATGCCGAGCGCGGCGGCCTGGTTGGCGTTGCGCGAGATCGCAGCGTCGTAGCGGTCCGCCGTGGCGCAGGCGCTCAGGCGCTGCGCATCCAGCCCCATCGCACGCGCCTGCTGCAGCACGTACTCGTCCGTCAGTTTCGCATCGCTCGCAAGCAGTGCCTCGTGCATGGGCCAGAACTTGCCCTGCGCCCCGGCGCAGTGAGCGACCTCGGCAGCCGAGCGGGCTGCGGAATGAATCTGCAGCGGCAGGTCGCGCACGATGAAGCGCACCTTGCCGGTATCGACGTAATCGCGTTTCAGGAGCGGCCAGGTCTCGGCCTCAAAGCGCCGGCAGTAAGGGCACTGGTAGTCGGTGAACTCCACGATGGTGACAGGGGCATCCGGGCGTCCCAGGGCGTACTCGTTCGCCCGCAGGCTCATGCGCACAGGCGCCGCGGTGGAGGCTCCCTCATCGCCCGGCTCTTCGGGCAGGGCCTGCGTCGCGGCGAGCGCGAGCGTCACGCCCGCGGCCGTCGCGGCGATCAGGCGGCGCACCGAGGCGCGGCTAGCCTGAAATCGCACAGTCCTGCGTCTCGTTCGTGACGCGCAGGCTGCCGACGAGCTCGGTCACGTTGGCAAGGCCCTGGCTGCGCAGGTACTCGGCGATGCCTTCGTTGATGCTCCTGCAGATGAGCGGGTCGTAGAACAACGCCGTGCCCACCCCGACCGCCGTGGCGCCGGCAATGATGAACTCGAGTGCATCGTTCGCGCTCGTGATGCCGCCCTGGCCGATGATCGGCACGCCGTGCGCTCGGGCCACCTCGTACACCTGGTGCACCTTCAACAGCGCAATCGGCCGGATGGCAGGTCCCGACAGTCCGCCCTGCACGTTGCCGAGAAACGGACGCCGCGTCGCCACGTCGATCGCCATGCCCATGATGGTGTTGATCACCGACAGCGCATCCGAACCTGCCTCGATGCAGCGGCGCGCGTTCTCGCCGATGTCGGTCTGGTTGGGCGAGAGCTTGGTGATGAGCGGCTTTTGGGTCACGCGACGGCAGGCAGCCACGACCTGCGCCGACATATCCGGGTAGTTGCCGAATGCGACGCCGCCCTCCTTGACGTTCGGGCAGGAGATGTTGATCTCGATGGCGTCAATCGGGGACTGATCGAAGCGGCGCGTGACCTCGACGTATTCCTCGATGGTCGAGCCGGACACGTTGGCGATGAAGCGCGTCTCGCTGAAGTCGAGCTGCGGCAGGATGCTCTCCACCACGTGCTCGACCCCGGGGTTCTGAAGCCCGATGGCATTCAGCATGCCCGCCGGGGTCTCGTACACCCGGTGCGGGGCGTTGCCGAGGCGCGCCTTGCCGGTCGTGCCCTTGAGCACGATGGCGCCGGCGTCGCGGTTGGAGAATCCCTCGATGCGCGTGTACTCCTCGCCGAAGCCGACGCAGCCGGACAGCAGCACGATGGGTGAGGCGAAATCCAGGCCGCAGAATTTCAGGCCCAAGGGCGTCGCGCCAGGCGCCGCCCGCGAAATCCGGCCCGCGTCTGGTTTGAGCGTCGCCATGGCGCGCATTATCGCACAGGCGTCAAGGCAACTGCCCTCCCCGCCCATGTTCCACGTCGTGCTGTTCCGGCCCGAGATCCCGCCCAACACCGGGAACGTGATGCGCCTGTGCGCCAACTGCGGCAGCACGCTGCATCTGGTGAAGCCGCTCGGCTTCGAACTCACGGGCAAGGCGGTGCGCCGTGCCGGGCTCGACTACGCAGAGCTCGCCCAGGTCAGAGTGCACAGGAATTTCTCCGCCTGCCTCGAGGCGCTGGCGGGCGCGCGTCTCTTCAGCATCGAGACCGGCGGCCACTGCGCCTACAGCGACGCAGCCTTCAGGCCCGGGGACGCACTGCTATTCGGCTCCGAAGTCCGCGGCCTGCCCGCCGAGGTGCTCGGGCCGCTCCCGCGCGAGCGCGCGCTCGCCATCCCCATGCGCGCAGACAACCGCAGTCTCAACCTCTCCAATGCGGTCGCGCTGGTGGTGTATGAGGCCTGGCGGCAAAACGCGTTCAGCGGCGCGTCCTGAGACGCGCTCTAGAGCGCGCCGGGGGACCCGCCTTGCCGGTCAAGAGGGCTGCGCACGCCGTTGACACCCTTCGCCATGACGTGGGTGTAAATCATGGTGGTCTTCAAGTCGGAGTGGCCGAGCAGTTCCTGGACGGTGCGGATGTCGTAGCCATCCTCCAGCAGGTGCGTCGCGAAGCAATGCCGCAGGGTATGACAGCTGGCCGGCCGGGTGATCCGGGCCCGGTGCACCGCCTCCTGGACCGCGCGCTGTACTGTCTTCTCGTGCAGGTGGTGACGCACCGGCCTCCCGGAATACGGATCCCGGCACAGACTCGCCGCGGGAAACAGGTACTGCCAGCCCCATTGCGTGCCGGCCTGGGGATATTTCCGGGCGAGAGCGAAGGGCAGCGACACGCCGGGCTGTTGCTGGCGGCGCTCTTCCTCGTACCAGGAGCGCAGCCGGCCGAGGTGCGCGCGCACG
Organism: uncultured Steroidobacteraceae bacterium; assembly: GCA_955652625.1. GTDB lineage: Bacteria > Pseudomonadota > Gammaproteobacteria > Steroidobacterales > Steroidobacteraceae > 13-2-20CM-66-19. The sequence continues at coordinate 1,058 of CATPBM010000291.1, read as the reverse complement.
GGAACGTCGAGCGCGGCGGGCAGCATCGTGATGCGGTCCTTGCCACCCTTGCCCTCGCGCACAATGAGCTCGCCGCGCTCGAGCGCGAGATCCTTGACCCGCAGGCGCAAGCCTTCCATCAGACGCAGTCCGCTTCCGTAGAGAAGGTTGGCGACCAGCCACTGCGTACCCTGGAGGTGCGCCAGGAGCGCCTGCACCTCAGTGCGACTCAACACCACGGGCAGCCGCTTCGGCTGACAGGCGCGCGTGACCCCATCCAGCCACGGCAGCTCGATCTGCAGTACATGGCGGTATAGAAACAGCAGCGCCTGGAGCGCCTGGTTCTGCGTGGCCGCGCCGACCTTGCGGTGCACCGCAAGATGCGTCAAGAATTGCTCGATTTCGGGCGCGCCGAGCTCACGAGGATGTCTGCGATTGTGAAACGCGACGTAACGCCTCAGCCACTGCAGATAGGCCTGCTCCGTTCTGAGTGCCAGGTGGCGGGTGCGCATCTTCTCGCGCGCCACCGCAAGCAGACCTGGGGGAGTACCCATTCGCTGTATCCTAGGGTGTTAGACGACAGTGTCGGTGCAGGACCCAATCGAATCAGCTGGTGGCACGCAGGTATAGCGTCATATCTGGCGCGTTTGGCGTATTTCTTCACCCCGCTTCGGCCCTCTACATATAGTTAGGAGTCACGCTAGTGGAACCGCCTCCGTACCGTCGGCCTCTTCGGCCTGCCGACTTGGAGGTTCGCGTTTCCTATCTGTCAACCGATGCCCGTGGTCGAAAGACGCCGGTTCGCTCCGGCATTCGATCCATTCACGACTTTGGCCTCGGGGAACTATATGGTGCGGAGCACGAGTACCCTGAACAGGATTGGGTGGAGCCAGGTACGAGTGCAAAAGCGCTTTTGTGGCTGATTGCACCAGACGCGCTGAAAGCCCGGCTCTATCCGGGCCTCAAGTTCACCGTTCAGGACGGGCCGAAGGTGGTGGCTCAGGGTGAGGTAGTCGCCGTACTGAACAAGGAGTTGGCGCGTGACTCCTAACAATCGTTGGAGCGGTCCGTGAGGCGTG
>CATPBM010000290.1 GCA_955652625.1 uncultured Steroidobacteraceae bacterium | reverse complement strand
GCGGCTGGTTGTGGCTGGTGTTGCGCGCCGGGGACCTCGAGATCGTGACCACGAGCAACGCGGGTACGCCCTTGGTTCGCGGCGATACCGCGCTGATAGCGCTCGATCTGTGGGAGCACGCCTACTATCTGGATCACCAGAATCGCCGCGGCGCATATGTGAGCGCCTTCCTCGAGGATCTGGTCAACTGGGAGCTGCCCAATCGCACGCTCGCGGATCTGCGCACCAGCCCCGACACGCGTGCGCGCGCTGCGCGCCCGGCGCTCGAGACTGAGCGAGTGGGTGGTTAAGGCTCCTGGCGCTGATCACAGGCTTCCGGCCACGCGCACCCGGTGCGGGTGGTAGGGCAGCACCTCCACGACCTCTCCTTCCCGCAGCCGCTGCTGCACTCCGCGCCAGAACGCCGCGGTGAGAATCTCCCCGTGCATGCGCAGCAGCGCCGCACGCTGCTGCTCGTTGAACCCGAGGAAGCTGATGAATGTTTCGGGAAATACGTCGTTCTCGCCCACGTAGAACCACGCCTCGCCACGCATCTCGTCGTCAGCGTTCGTGGCCTCGGGCACGTCGCGAAAGTTGCAGTCGGTGACCCGGCACAGCTCGTCGTAATCGTAGAAAATCACCCGGCCGTGGCGGGTGACCCCGAAATTCTTCAGCAGCAGATCGCCCGGGAAGATGTCGGTGTAGGCGAGATCACGGATGCATTGCCCGTAGTCGAGCACCACGCGTTCGCCGTCGGCGGTGGGCGCGTCCCGCAGGTACAGGTTGAGCGGCGTCATGCGCCGCTCGATATACAGGTGATCGAATACCAGGTCCGCGCCCTCCTCGTGCACGGTTTGGGCGGTCTCGCGCCTGAGCTCCTCCAGCAGCGCGGGCGCGAAGCGCGTGCGCGGGAAGCGCAGGCGCCGGAACTCCTGTGCGTCGACCAGTCGTCCCGCGCGGTCGTGTATGAAAACCATGCGGTACTTCGCCACCACTTCCTCGCGCAATACGGTCTTGGGGTAGGGGAAGCGGTCGCGGATCACCTTGAAGACCACGTCGAACGAGGGCAGTGTGAAGCACACCATGACCAGCCCCCGCTCCCCGGGGGCGTGCACGAACTGATCGTCGGTGCGGTCCAGGTTGTGCATCAGCTCGCGGTAGCGCTCGGTCTTGCCCTGCCGGGCGCGGCCCAGCACCGTGAACAGCTCGCTAACGGGCTTGCGCGGCATGATCGACTTCAGAAACATCACCGCTTCGGCGACGCGCTCGAGGTCGACGTGAAAGTAGGAGCGCGTAAAACTGAACACGATGCTGATGTCGTCCTCCGCGAGCATCACCGCGTCCACCAGCACGCCGCTGTCGGTGTTCTTGAGCGCAATCACCAGCGGCATCACGAACTGCCGCCCGACGACGCGTCCCACCACGTAGGCGCGGGAAATCTGGTAGAAGACCGGCCGGATCACTTCTACTTTCACGACGTCGCGCCGCTCGCCGCGTGCCTCCAGGTAAGCGCGCACCTCGGTGGCCACGTGAGCGATGCTCTTGTCGAGGTCGTGCCATGCTGAGCGAAAGCGCACGTCGCCGAGCAGGTCCTCGAACAGCAGAGACAGCGAGCCGTGATTAACGTAGGCGTTGGTGCCGACGGCTGAGTGGATGCCGGCGAGCGGATCGAGCTCGGTGGCGACGAACTCGATGTCCGGAGCCACGCCCACCGTGCCGAACACCCTGCGGCTGATGGAGCTGAAGAAGGTCTTGGTGAACTCCGGGTCCGGCAGCTCCGCGATCTGCGCCGTGAACTCGCCGTGGATCTGACGCCACAGGGCCCGATTCTCGGCTTCGGCCCCAAGCGCGGCGCGCAGTTCGGCGACCGTCTGGTTCACGAAGCGCTCGTAGAGCTCGATGCGCTCCACGGCGTCGCGCTGGCCGCCCTTCCAGTCGCGGGCATCGAAGCGCTGGGGGGCGCGGCGCGTGATGGCGCGAAACTCCGCGTTGTAACGGGCGAACGCATCGACGATTTGGCGCGCACAGTCGCGCGCGGCGGAGGCAGGTTTTGTGGTTATTTTGTGCATTGATCGGAGTTCTTTAAGTATTTATTGGTCGGCAGCGTGGGGTCCAGCCGGTGCTGGTAGAGCCTCTGGATCTGGGCGGCGAGGATGCGCCCGGTCGACAGCTCGGGCAGAGCATGCAGCGCAAAAAACTCCACCGCGTCGGTCTCATTGCTCGTGGCGGGGCTGCCGCCGGTGAGCTCGCAGAGGAAGAGGAGTTTGTAGATGTGGTGCACGCCCGGGGGGTGCGGGTGACGGTTCTTGTCGAGGAGAGCGGCGAGCTTTACCGCGCGCGCACGATAGCCTGACTCCTCATGGATCTCGCGCGCGACCGCCTCCGAGGGCGCGTCGTTGACATCCACCCAGCCCCCGGGCAGGGTCCAGCGGCCATCGGACCGTTCGCGCACCAGCAGCACCTGCTCGCCCTTGAACACCGCGCCGCGCACGTCGACTTTGGGCGTGGCATAGCCGACCTCGCCTGCCCAGAACGCACGCGCGGTATCGAGCGGGACTGCGAGCTCGCGCGACAGCAGGCCCGCAACCAGCTCCTGCAGCTGCGTGTAGCGCTCGCGGTCAAACGGATCTTTGCTGAAGGCGAGTCCGTTCTGCGCGATCGCCTGCACGCTGCGCGCCCACTCCAGAACGGTGCCGCCGTTCCCCTGCGATGTCATGGCGCCCGGCCGTTGCTGCCTGTCGCGGTGCGGTGCGTCTTGCGGATCACCAGCTTCAGGCCCGACCAGGTCTCGTCCACCGCGCACACCTTGATGTCCACCAGGTCGAGCGCAAAGGCGATCTCGCGGATCACGTCCTCGGTGATGTCGGTGGGCACGCCGGAAGTCCGCTTCGGCCAGCTCACCCAGATGGCGGCATCCTGCCGCATGCGTGAGCGCACGCCGCGCAGCAGCCTCCCGAGCGCCGCGCGCTGGCTGGCAAAGGCGTGAATGATATCGGTGTACGCGGTGATGCGGCGCGTGGTGCGCACGCCCTCCGGGAGCGGTGCCACGAGCTTGCGGTAATTGCCCGGAGCCGCGTGCACGAACAGCCGGCTGCCGGCGCGGATGCCGAGTTTCTTTGCAAGCGGTGTGCCCGAGTAGCCACTCGTGAGCTTTGCTCTGGGCGGCGCCGCAGCTTTGGGCCGCGCTCGCGCCACGCGCTACAGGTTCCGGATCAACGCGTCGCCGAACGCGCTGGTGGCGACTTCCCGTGCCCCTTCCATCAGACGGGCGAAGTCGTAGGTCACGGTTTTCTGTGCGATGGTCTTGTCCATGGCGCCGACGATCTCGTCCGCGGCTTCCGTCCAGCCCAGGTAGCGCAGCATCATTTCCCCGGACAGGATCAGCGAGCCCGGGTTGACCTTGTCGAGGTTCGCGTACTTGGGCGCCGTGCCGTGCGTCGCTTCGAATACGGCGTGCCCGGTGAGATAGTTGATGTTACCGCCCGGAGCGATGCCAATGCCGCCCACCTGCGCTGCGAGCGCGTCCGATAGGTAATCACCGTTGAGATTCGTGGTCGCGATGACGTCGAATTCGTCGGGACGTGTCAGCACCTGCTGCAGCGTGATATCGGCGATCGCGTCCTTGACGATGATGCGGCCCGCCTTCTTCGCGCCGTCCATCTCGGCGTTGGCGTCCTTTTCGCCCTTGGCCGCCTTGGTGCGCTCCCACTGTTCCCAGGTGTAGGCGTGAGCTGCAAACTCGCGCTCAGCGAGCTGATATCCCCAATTGCGAAATGCCCCTTCGGTGAACTTCTGAATGTTGCCCTTGTGTACCAGCGTCACGCTCTTGCGCTTGTTGGCGATCGCGTAGCCGAGCGCCGCGCGGATCAGGCGCTCTGAGCCTTCCTTCGAGACCGGCTTAATGCCGATGCCGGAGGTTTCCGGGAAACGGATCTTGGCGTAGGCCTTGGGGAAGGCCTGGCGGAACAGCTCGAGGAATTTCTGATTGTCGGGAGTGCCGGCCTCGAACTCGATGCCGGTGTAGATGTCCTCGGTGTTCTCGCGGAAGATCACTATGTCGACCTTCTCGGGATGCTTCACCGGCGAGGGCACGCCCTTGAACCAGCGCACCGGCCGCAGACACACGTACAGATCGAGCATCTGGCGCAGCGCGACGTTGAGCGAGCGGATCCCGCCGCCAACCGGAGTAGTAAGCGGTCCCTTGATGGACACCAGATACTCGCGGCAGGCCTTGACGGTCTCCTCGGGCAGCCAGGTGTTGAAGAGCTTGTTGGCCTTTTCCCCGGCGAACACCTCCATCCAGTGGATGCGGCGCTTGCCGCCATACGCGCGGGCGACCGCCGCGTCCATGACACGCACGCTCGCGCGCCAGATGTCCGCTCCCGTGCCGTCGCCCTCGATGAACGGAATGATCGGGTTCTCGGGCACCACCAGCTTGCCGTTGCTGATGGCAATCTTCGCCCCCTGGGCGGGCGGGGTGACCCTGGGGCTTGAGGCCGTGGACATGGCAGTCTCCTGGGAAGTCGCCGCGGCGCTAAGGCGGCCGGGCGCGAAATGCTAGCACACCCCCGCCGGCGCAGGCCGGCGCGTACCGAAGGATGTGCGCGTGTGAGAGACTGAGCACGGCCCACGCCGGGGGCGGGCAACGAAAAGAGCGCATGTCGGACGCTATTAATAAGAGTAACGACGCGGCCGCGCGGCCCTCGCTCCTGCGCCAGCTATGCGCCGTGCGGCCGATTGAGCCAGTCCCTGCCGGCAAGAGCCGTCTGAAGCAGGTGCTGAGCGCGCCGGCGCTCATTGCCATCGGCCTCGGCGCCACCATCGGCTCAGGCATTTTCGTGCTCACGGGCACGGTCGCCGCGAACCACTCGGGACCGGCAATCACGCTCTCGCTCCTGATCGCCGCGTTTGGCGGCGGACTGGCGGCGCTGTGTTACTCGGAGTTCGCCGCGTTTCTCCCGGCGCCCGGCAGCGCATACAGCTACACGTACGCGACGCTCGGGGAGGCGCTCGCCTGGTTCATCGGCTGGAACCTGCTGCTCGAATACGCCATCTCGGCTTCCGCCGTGGCGGTGAGCTGGTCGGCTTACGTCGTGAGTCTCCTGGCCGACGCGCACATCCACCTGCCGGCGGCTCTCGTCAACGCGCCAATCGGGCTCGACGCGCACGATCACCTCATTGCCACCGGCGCCATCGTCAACGTACCGGCCGTGTTGATCATCGCCGCGATGACGGCGCTGCTGTATGTGGGAATGCGCGGGTCGGCCAGCGCAAATACGCTCATGGTGTCTTTGAAGGTCGCGATCATCGTGATCATCGTGATCGCCGGCCTCAAGTACATCGACCCCTCGAATTGGCGACCCTATATTCCGCCCAACACCGGGGCCCGCGGTCATTTCGGCTGGAGTGGGGTGCTGCAAGGAGCGGCAATCATCTTTTTCTCCTATGTCGGTTTCGATACGGCCTCGACGACTGCGCTCGAGGCGCGTAATCCGCAGCGCGATCTGCCAATCGGCATCCTCGGCGCCCTGATCATTTCCGCAGTGCTGTACGTCGCCATGGCGACAGTCCTCACCGGCATGGTGCCGTTCCAGAAGCTCGATACTGACGCACCGGTGGCTGTGGCACTTGACGCGCACCCGCAGCTCTCCTGGCTTTCGTGGATTCTCAAGGTGGGCGTTATCGCCGGCATGACCTCGGTCATCCTCACCTCGCTGCTCGGGCAGCCGCGCATCCTTTTGTCGATGGCGGACGATGGCCTCCTGCCGCCCGCCATGAGCCGCTGCCACCCGCGGTTTAAAACACCGCATGTATCCACGGTGTGGACCGGAGTGGGCGCGGCGCTGATCGCCGCTATCTTCCCGCTGGATGTGCTGGCGGATCTTATTTCCATGGGCATCCTGCTGGCGTTCGGGGTCGTGTGCCTTGGCGTACTGATGTTGCGGTACACGCGGCCCGATGCACACCGGCCGTTCCGCGTCCCCTGGGCGCCCTTCACCTGCGTGCTGGGCGCACTCTTTTGTTTCGGCTTGACGCTGACGCTGGGATGGGCGACCTGGATGCGGCTCGTGATCTGGACCGCCGTGGGCATGTCGATCTACGCCTTCTACGGCTTCAAGCACAGCCGCCTACGCACATGACGCGCACCCTGATGGGTACGCCCGCGGCGGACGGCTTTCGCATGCCAGGGGAATTCGAGCCGCACGCGGGCTGCTGGATGCTCTGGCCCGAGCGGCCGGATAACTGGCGCGAAGCGGCGCGGCCGGCACAGCTCGCCCTCGCGCAGGTGGCGGCAGCGATCGCCCAATTCGAGCCCGTCACGCTCGGAGTCTCCACGGCGCATTACGTCACGGCGCGCGCGCTGCTCCCAGACAGCGTGCGGGTCGTGGAAATGGCGCACGATGACTGCTGGATGCGCGACGTGGGACCGACCTGCGTCGTCAACCGGCGAGGCACCGTGCGCGGGGTCGACTGGCACTTCAACGCCTGGGGTGGTCTCGAGGGCGGGCTGTATTTCCCCTGGGACCAGGACGAGCTGGTGGCACGCAAAGTGCTCGAGAACGAGCGACTCGACCGCTACCGCGCCCCGATCGTCAATGAAGGCGGCGCAATCCACGTGGACGGCGAGGGCACGGCGCTCGTCACCGAGGAATGCCTGCTCAACGCCAACCGCAACCCCACCCTCGGACGCGAGGACGTCGAACGGCAGCTGCGCGCGTACCTCGGCGTAAGCCACATCATCTGGCTCGGCCGGGGAGTGTTCAATGACGAGACCGACGGGCATATCGACAACCTCGCCTGCTTCGCGCGTCCCGGGGAGGTGTGCCTCACCTGGAGCGATCGGCGGCGGGATCCGCAGCACGCGATCTGCCTCGATGCCTGGGAGCGTCTGAATGATGCGCGCGACGCCCGCGGCAGGCGCCTGAAGATCGTGCGGCTGCCGATGCCCGGCCCGCTCACCCTGCGGGCTCGCGAGGCGCATGGCATCGTCGCTCGTGAGGGCAGCAAGGCCCGCTCGGCCGGCGAGCGCCTGGCGGGCAGTTACGTGAACTTCTATATCGCCAACCGCGGCATAATCATGCCGCTGCTCG
>CATPBM010000289.1 GCA_955652625.1 uncultured Steroidobacteraceae bacterium | reverse complement strand
TCTTCGGCGGCTGGGAAGGACCGTTGCAGGGTTACCCCCTGGGGCTGGGCGGCACCTTCCTCGGGCAGCCGAGTTTCCTGTGGCTGTTCCTCAAAATGTTCGGCCTGGTTTTCCTGTTCCTGTGGTTCCGCGCCACTTTCCCGCGCTACCGCTACGACCAGATCATGCGCCTGGGATGGAAAGCCCTGATCCCGGTGACCCTGGTATGGATAGGGGTGGAGATGCTGCTGCGCTGGTATCACATCGGGCCGTGGGCGCGCGCCTGGTTTCGCTCAACGGGATGAGTCGATGGCGTTGAATCCCTTCAAGACGTTTCTGCTGCCGGAGCTCCTCAAGGGGCTCGCGGTGACGGCGCGTACGCTGTTCAGCTACAAGTACACGCTCAACTATCCCGAAGAGAAGACGCCGCAGTCGGTGCGCTTCCGTGGCCTGCACGCGCTGCGCCGCTATCCCAACGGCCAGGAGCGCTGCATCGCCTGTAAGCTGTGCGAGGCGGTGTGCCCGGCGGTGTGCATCACCATCGATTCAGATGTCGGGCCCGACGGCACGCGGCGCACCACGCGCTACGACATCGATCTGTTCAAGTGCATCTACTGCGGGTTCTGCGAGGAGGCCTGCCCGGTCGATGCCGTCGTGCTGACGCGCATCCACGAGTACCACATGGAAAAGCGTGGCGAGAACATCATGAGCAAGGACAAGCTGCTGGCCGTGGGCGATCGCTACGAGGCCATGATCGTCAACGACAAGGCCGCGGACGCGCCGTACCGATGAGCGCACACCCCCGCAATCCCGCCGCGGCTCGCCCTGCATGCTGATCCAGGCGTTGTTCTACGTGTTCGCCGCCATTCTGGTGCTCGCCGCGCTGGGGGTGATCAGCGCGCGCAACCCGGTGTACTCCGCGCTGGCGCTGGTCATGTGCTTCGTCACCTCCGCGGCGATCTGGCTGCTCATCGAGGCGGAGTTCCTGGCGGTGGTGCTGGTGCTGGTATACGTCGGCGCCGTCATGGTGCTGTTCCTGTTCGTGGTGATGATGCTCGACATCAATCTTGCGGAACTGCGCCAGGGGTTCACGCGCTTCGCCTGGCTTGGCTGGCTCACCGCGCTGGCCGTGATCGTGGAAATCGTGGGCGTCGTCTGGGCGCGCGGTGGGCTCGGGATCGACGCCAGCCACGGAGGCACTCCCGAGTCCGCGACCTACAGCAACACGCTCGAGCTCGGCAGCGTCCTGTACACGAAGTACGCCTACCCGCTGGAGCTCGCGGCCATGGTGTTGCTGGTGGCGATCGTGGCCGCCATCTCGCTCACCATGCGCCGCCGCGCGGGACTGAAGTATCAGGACATCGACGCGCAGGTCGCCGTGCGGCGCGAGGATCGGGTGCGCCTGGTGAAGATGGCGGCGGAGAAGCGCCCATGATCACCCTCGCGCAGATGCTGACCCTCTCCGGGATCCTGTTCTCACTGTCGGTGGCCGGCATCTTCCTCAACCGCAAGAATGTCATCCTGCTGCTCATGTGCGTGGAACTGCTGCTGCTCGCGGCCAACTTCAACTTCATCGCGTTCTCGCGCTATCTCGGAGACATCAACGGGCAGGTGTTCGTGTTCTTCATCCTCACGGTGGCGGCGGCCGAATCGGCGATCGGGCTGGCGATCCTGGTGGTGCTGTTCCGCGAGCGGCGCAGCATCAACGTCGAAGACCTGAACACCCTGAAAGGCTGAAAGGCGCGCATGAACCCGACCGTGCTGATCGCCATCCCGCTGCTGCCGCTCCTGGCCGCTATCGTTGCGGGCCTGGGGGGCAAGCTCATCGGGCGCGTAGGCGCGCACACCATCACCTGCCTGGCGGTAGCCGCATCGTGCCTGCTATCGCTGTCGGTGCTGAAGCAGGTCGTGGACGGCGCGCCGGCCTACGACGCACCGGTGTACACCTGGCTGCTGAGCGACGGCATGCACATAGAGTTCGGCTTCCTCATCGACCGCCTGAGCGCGCTCATGATGGCGGTGGTGACCTTCGTGTCACTGTGCGTGCACGTGTACACCATCGGCTACATGCGCGATGACCCCGGCTACACGCGCTTCTTCAGTTACATCTCCCTGTTCACCTTCTCCATGCTCATGCTGGTGATGGCGAACAACTTCATGCAGCTGTTCTTCGGCTGGGAGGCGGTCGGGGTGGTGTCGTACCTGCTGATCGGCTTCTGGTACACGCGCCCGAGCGCGACCTTCGCAGCGCTCAAGGCCTTCATCGTCAATCGCATCGGCGACTTCGGCTTCGTGCTCGGCATCGCCGGCATCGCCTACTTCACTCACTCGCTTAGCTACCGTGACGCATTCGCCGCCGCCCCGCAGATCGCGCAGGCGCTGCTACCCATGACCTCCGCTTCCGGCGTGCAGGCGCTCACCCTCATCTGCGTGTGCCTGTTCATCGGTGCCATGGGCAAGTCCGCGCAGGTGCCGCTGCACGTGTGGCTGCCGGACTCGATGGAAGGCCCGACGCCCATTTCGGCGCTGATCCACGCCGCCACCATGGTGACGGCGGGCGTGTTCATGGTGGCGCGGTTCTCGCCGCTGTTCGAACTCGCGCCGACGGCGCTTTTATTCGTTACCTTCATCGGCGCCACGACCGCGTTTTTCGCCGCCACCATCGG
>CATPBM010000288.1 GCA_955652625.1 uncultured Steroidobacteraceae bacterium | reverse complement strand
CCTCAGCCGCGAACCAGCCGCATCATTCCTTCCGCGTAGCGCGCGCCGGCGGTCGCCGCGCTGGGGAACACGGCGTCGATTGCCGCCAGCTCGTCGTCTTCCAGGTGCACGTCGAGTGCCCCGAGGTTCTCCTGGAGATTGCGTACGCGCCGGGTGCCGGGAATGGGCACGATGTGCTCCCCCTGCGCCAGCACCCACGCGAGCGCGAGCTGCGCCGGGGTGCAGCCCTTGGTCCTGGCGAGCGCCTTCACCTTGTCGACCAGCGCCAGGTTGCGCGTGAAGTTCTCGCCCTGGAAACGCGGATTCTCGCGGCGGTAGTCGTCCGGGGCGAAGTCATCCGGACTCCTGAGCGCGCCGGTGAGAAAGCCGCGTCCCAGCGGGCTGTAGGGCACGAACCCGATGCCGAGCCGCTCGCAGGTTTCGAGCACGCCCTCCTCCGGATCGCGCGTCCACAGTGAGTACTCGCTCTGCAGTGCGGTGATGCGATGCACGCGGTGGGCTCGCTCAAGTGTCTGCGGCGACACTTCCGAAAGGCCGAGATGGCGCACCTTCCCCGCGTGCACCAGCTGCGCCATGGCGCCAACCGTGTCCTCGATCGGCACCTGCGGATCGGCGCGATGCAGGTAGTACAGATCGATGTGCTCGACGCCCAGGCGCCTCAGGCTCCCCTCGCACGCCTCGCGCACGTGCGCCGGCCGGCCGTCAATGACGCGCGCCTCGGGCTTGTCGGGGCTGCGCACGAAACCGAATTTGGTGGCAATGAACGCGCTCTCGCGGCGGCCACGCAGGGCGCGCCCCAGGAGCTCCTCGTTGGTATACGGCCCGTACATGTCGGCGGTATCGAACAAGGTGACGCCCAGCTCAAGCGCCCGCTGCAGGGTCGCAAGGGACTCGGCATCGCTGTGCGCGCCGTAAAACTCGCTCATGCCCATGCAGCCCAAGCCGAGCGCCGAGACACTGGGGCCGTTACGGCCGAGGGTGCGGGTCTGCATGCGACAGCTCCTGGGCCCGGTCAAAAACGCATTGTGCTCCGGCTGCGGTGGGGGACGCATACTCAATTAGGGGGAGGCCGCGCATTCAGGGCAGGCGCGGGGCTTGCGAGATGCACGCTGCGCCAGGCGCCGAACTTGTAATAGAGCACGGCCAGGATCGCCGAGAGCGCGGACGAGAGCCGGAGCTCCACCACACCGCGTCCACCTGGTAGCGCTCGAGGAACAGCTGCGCGAGCGGAAAGCGCACCAGCAGGAGAGAGATCGTGAGGATAACGAGCGGCGCCATGACCGCGCCGGTCGCGCGCACCACGCCAAAGAGCGCCACCGTGATGCCAGGATCGGCAGCGCGAATCCGAACAGCCCGACGCGGATCGAGCCTTCCGTGAGGGAGCGTTGCACTCTAGATCAGCGCCACAGTGCGTAGAGGAGCTTCACCACGCCCGTCGCGAGCAGGGCCCACCCGAGCCAGGCGGGGCTGCGGCCCGCCGCCAGCCACACGAGGCCCCCGAGCAGGAGCGCGGCGCCGAGGACCAGGATCTCGCGGCGCCGGCCGGCGGCGCGCATTTCCTCGCGCAGCTCGGCGATTTCGACCGCGGCTGCTGGCGGTCGCGGCCTGCGCTCGCGCTGCACCAGGGTGTGCAGCAGCAACGGCAGCTCGCGCGCGGTCTCGATGATCTCGGGCGCGTGCGCGCGCATGTCGCGCAACAGCGCGCGCACGCTGACGCGCTCGCGCATCCACTGGCGCAGGATGGGGCTCGCGGTGTTCCAGATGTCGAGGTCCGGATACAGATCGCGACCCAGGCCCTCCACGTTCAGCAGCGTCTTCTGCAGCAGCATGAGCTGCGGCTGGATCTGCACGTTGAAGCGCCGCGAGATCTCGAACAGCCGCATCAGGATGCGCCCGAAGGAGATGTCCTTCAGCGGCCGATCGAAGATCGGCTCGAGCACCGTGCGCACTGCGGACTCCATCTCATCGACCCGCGCTTCCGGCGGCACCCAGCCGGATTCCAGGTGCAGCTGCGCGACGCGCCGGTAATTACGGTCGAAGACGGCGAGGAAATTCTCCGCCAGATAATGCTGGTCGCGCGGATCGAGTGTGCCGACGATGCCGAAATCCACGGCCGCGTAGCGCGGCCTTTGCGGGTCGTCGACCAGCACGAAGATGTTGCCGGGATGCATGTCGGCGTGGAAGAAGTTGTGGCGGAACACCTGAGTGAAAAAAATGCGCACGCCGTTTTCCGCGAGTTGCGGGATGTTGGCGCCCGCGGCCTTGAGGCGCGCCAGGTCGCTGATCGGCACGCCGTGGATGCGCTCCATCACCATGACGTCCGTGCGGCAGTAGTCCCAGTAGACCTCCGGTACGTACAGCAGGTCGGAGCCTGCGAAGTTGCGCTTCAGCTGCGAGGCGTTTGCCGCCTCGCGCATCAGGTCGAGCTCATCGAGGATGGTCTTCTGGTACTCGGCGACGACCTCGCGGGGCCGCAGCCGCCGCCCCTCGCTCCAGTAACGCTGGGCGAGGCGGGCGAGCGCATGCAGCACCTCCAGATCGCGCTCGATGATGGCGCGCATGTCCGGCCGCAGTACCTTGACCACCACCTCCGCGCCGCTGTGCAGGCGCGCCGGGTGCACCTGGGCGATGGAGGCGGCGGCGAGGGGTGTCTCGTCGAAAGTCGCGAACGTCTGCGCGACGGGCTGCCCGTACGCACTCTCGATGAGCTCGCGCGCGAGGGCGCCCGGAAATGGCGGCACCCGGTCCTGCAGCTTCGCCAGCTCATCGGCAATGTCCGCGGGCAGCAGGTCGCGGCGCGTGGACACGGCCTGCCCGAACTTCACGAAAATCGGCCCGAGCTCCTCCAGCGCGAGCCGCAGGCGTTCGGCGCGGCTCGCGGCGCGCCGCCGCTCAAACCACACCCCGGGCGAGAGGAAGAACAGGAAGCGCAGCGGCCGGTATAAGTGAGTGGCGCGCACGTAATCGTCCAGCCCGTGCCTGAGCAGCACGCGCTGGATCTCGATGAGCCGCACGATGACGCGCAGCTTCACGGGCGGGAGAACCGCGTCACGATGCGCCGCGCCGCTGCGCCAACAGCTCGAGGCGCGCACTCAGGCGATCGACCCCCTCGCGCAGCGCATCCACGCCACGCAGGAACTGCTCGCCTTCGTTGCGCGGCACCAGGTCGGAGCGCTCGTGTCCCAGGTACTCGGCGAGGTTCTGCAGCGTGGTGGAGGCTGCCTTGCGGCTCCAGCCGGCGCTGAGGCGCGCCAGGCGGGCGAGCTGATGCGCCGGCACGTCACCCAGCGCAAGCGACAGCTCCTCCTCGGGATCGGGACGCAGGAGCGTTGCGAGCTCGCGGAAAGCCTGTGCCACCTCGGCATCGCCCGTGATGGCGACATCCCCGCGTTGTACGACGGCCTCGGGTGCATCGCCTAGGAGCGCGAGCAGCGCGAGCGGTCCGCCGGCGAGGGTGGCATCAGCGGCCTGCTCGTCCAGCGTCACGGTGAGGGTCTGGCCGGTCGACGTCACGCGCACTCGCACGATGTCGCGGATCGCAATGGCGACGCTCTTGCCGGTAAGGCTCGTGCACAGCTGCTGCGCGCGCGGTGAGCGCGGCAGCCCGCGGTTGATGAGATTCTCGAGGGTCGCGGTCAGCATGGGGGCGAGGCCGGCGGGCAGAGCTAGTACTTGTAACCGCGGTGCACGGCCACGATGCCGCCGGAGAGATTGTGGTACCGGCAGCCCTCGAGCCCGGCCTCACGCATCATTCCGAGCAGCGTCTCCTGGTTGGGATGCATGCGGATCGATTCCGCGAGGTAGCGGTAGCTGGCCTCGTCGCGCGCCACGATGCGCCCCAGCAGGGGCAGGATGCGGAAGGAGTAAGCGTCGTAGAGGGGCGCAAGGCCGGGTGCGCTCGGGTGCGAGAACTCTAGCACCAGCAGCTGTCCGCCCGGGCGCAGGGCGCGGCGCATGGAGCCGAGCGCGGCGGCCTTGTCGGTGACGTTGCGCAGACCGAAGCCGATGGTGATGCAGTCGAAGCAGCCATCGGCGAAGGGCAGCCGCTCGGCATTGGCCTGCACGTACTCGACGTTGCCCACCAGGCCCGCGTCGTTCAGGCGGTCGCGCCCGCGCGCGAGCATGCTGGCGTTGATGTCGGTGAGCACCACGAGGCCGCGCGCGCCGACCTGCCGCGCCAGCCCCGCCGCGAGATCGCCGGTACCGCCCGCGACGTCGAGCGCGCGCTGCCCGGCGTGCAGGTTTGCGAGCGCGAGCGTGAAGCGCTTCCAGATCCGGTGCGCGCCCGCGGACATCAGGTCATTCATCAGGTCGTAGCTGCCCGCGACCGAGTCGAACACGCCGCGCACGCGACGCGTCTTGTCTTCACGCGACACGCGTTGGAAGCCGAAATCCGTGGAACTCTCGTCCGCCATGACGGCTGCATTCTAGACGATCGTGCCCGGCATGCTTCGGGCGCTCCCGATCGTGGTTGCTCTTTTTCCCGTGCGATGCGCAGAATCGCCGCCGTTAAGGGGGTCTTGCGCACTAAGCGGGCCGGGCATCACTGTCCGGCCCGCTTTTTATTTGGGCACCCCGTGCGCGCCTTGGGCCACACGCGCATCAGGCTGCGCGCGCGCCTTGCGCTCGAGATACCTGGCCCACTTATGTGCCTGCTCGCGGCCGAGCTCATGCAGGTACTTCCAGGTGTAGAGGCCCGTGTCGTGGCCATCGTCGAACACCAGCTTCACCGCGTATTGCCCCACCGGCTCGACCGCGCTGATGGCGACCTTCTCCTTGCCCGTCACCAGCACCTCCTGTCCGGGTCCGTGGCCTTTGACTTCGGCGGACGGAGAGTGCACGCGCAGATACTCAAAGGGCAGCTCGAAGTGGCTGCCGTCATCGAAGCTCACCGCCAGCACACGCGAGCTGCGGCGCAGGCGGATCTCGGTGGGGACGGGCTCGGAGGTCATTTTTCAGGCGCAGTATAGGCTTGGGGCACCACCTGGACGCGCGTATTGCTGCGTTGCAATATAGAGGCAACCGGGGATCTTGCCGGGGCTGCGAATGTGCTCATTAATGCCGATGACAATCCGCGGCGCGCCCCTATACTCACGGTCCTCATTTACGCCCACGAGGGCTCGGCACAGGGCCCGAGCAATGAATGGAACCGACCGATACCGAAAATCCCGACTACTATCATCGAGTTGTGGATTGTCAGTGGGCCTGTCCGGCTCACACCGATGTTCCTGAATACATCCGACTGATCGCGCAGGGCCGATTCACCGATGCCTACATGGTG
>CATPBM010000287.1 GCA_955652625.1 uncultured Steroidobacteraceae bacterium | reverse complement strand
TGATGCCTCGCATACCCGAACAGTCGCATCGCTTTCTCCCCAGGGGCGAACGTCACTACGGCGGTCAGCCGCTGCAGCTCGTCGCTCAGCGAGGCGATGCGCTTCCTGCCGTCGGGGACGAGCTTGTCTGCATCGCCAAACAGCGCGATTCCCGAGTGCGACACCGGAATGACGACGAAGTAAGCCGTACCCCCGGGCGCGAGATGGAAAGTGAATGCCTCGGATGCGTCCAGGCGCCGCGCGCGCTGACGGTGCGCGTCGTATACGTAAGCCTCGCGCGCTACCCCCACCTCGGCCGGCGTGAAGGCGCCCGTCAGATGTGCCCAGCTGCGCCGGTAGCTGAACACGTAGGCGCTGCGCAGCTCACCGTGATCGGTGTGCGCGGCGGCAATCATGGGTTTGTCCGGGCGCCACGCGTCCGACACATACATCGCATCGATGGGCAGGAGCGGCGTATCCGGCTTCACGATCACGCCATCCGCTCGTACGGCGCGCTGGATGTTCCTCTTGTCTTCCGCGCCGATCGGATCGCCGATGCCGACCATCCCGGCCGACAGGGTCGCCATCAGCAGGTTGTCCGCCTCCGCGCTCATGAACACATCGCTCCACGGCCAGATGCCGAGCGCGCTCGCCAGGCGCGACGTGTACAGGAACGCGTCCCAGCGCCGCCACCCGAAGCGGTCTGGGGTCACACGCGTGCTCGTGAGATTCTCGTAACGCGCGCCCTGCAGGAAGTGTCGCGGCAAGGACATGGAGTATTGCAAGGTCAGGCCTCGTTCCTGCGCCGCGCGCGCCATGCCGTCAGTGAAGGCATCACCGGCGCCTAAGGTCGTGGCGAGCGCCGGCGACTGCTCGTAGATGACATTCAGCCAGTCCTGCTCATAGGTGATGCCGCGGACCGATGCCACATAGCCCATGATCTCCCGCCACCAATCCGGATCGAGCGCGGCGACGCCCGCTATGCGGTACTTCTGGTGATAGGCGCTCGCAGGATCGATCCAGCGATTGTGCAGGATGAGGGGCAGGCCGATGCGCGCCTGAAATGACGGTAACCCCTCGGGAAACAACCCCGGGTGTGCCTCATACCTGAGGAGCCCGCCGTAGCGATTCCATTCCTCGAGCGGCAGGTTGGGATTCTTGGGCTTGCCTGCACTGCCGTCCGGATCGGTCAGCGTCTTGTAGTACCACCAGCTATCAAGCTGCAGATAGCGGATGGGGATGGCCTCGTCGCGGTAGCGCCTGGTGAGTGCCGCCAGCGTCCCGGCGTAGCCTGACTTGCGATCGTAGTCGTAATAGTAGGCGGCGCCGTTATCGGTCCAGTAGCCGAGGTAGCGCAGGCCGGCGTCCGCGTCGTTGGCAGGCCGGTGTGCGCCGTCCAGTTGGATGAGGGCTGCGCCCCAGGTGTCCCAGGTCGTGTTCACCCCGGCGCCGAAGGCCATCAGCGTCTGGTGCCTGAAGCCGGCGGGCAGGCCCCAGACGCCCGCATTCAGGGCGCTCGCAAGCGCGGTTTTTCCGTCCCCGCGCATGCTGGCGATCATGAAGTTGGTCGCGGCAGAGAGCACGACCGCGTGCCTCTGCTCATCGAAAAGCAGCCACGGCGTGCCGTTCTCCTCGAGTGCAAATGTGGGCGGAGCAAACGCGAGGTTCTGGTATCTGAAGGCGTGCAGAGTGCGCGGGAATTCGCGGAAAGTGGGGAAGGAAATGACCGAGCCGTCGGGGAGCGCATCCTCGGAGGTGATGGCGAACAGCGCGATCGGCCGGTTGGCGTAGGTGCGGATACTGCCGGTGAATGCCGCCGGCTGCCGCCAGCGAAACTGCAGCTCCTCGTAGTCCCCCAAAGCGTCCGCACCGTGCTGCGTGCGCGCCGCCAGCGCCGCAGTGCCCAGCGTGCCCGCGAACGCAAGATTCAGCTCTGCGCTGTGTATCTCATAGCGACCCGAGGGTGCATCGAGGGTGGCTTCGATCCCTTGGGCGCCGTGAATGCGCAGCGCCTCGCCGTGGCAGGGCAATGCCACGAGGACCAATGCGAAGAGTGTAGATGCGCGCACCGCAGGGGAGCGAAGATCAATTCCAGAGGCGCAGGTTCTTCGGTACCTCCACCTGGCGGGTCGCGTCGGGATCGAGGCGTCCGGCGCCCACCCCGCCGCCGTGGTCTGGCGCGTCCTCCTCGTCGAATGCCGTCAACGGGGGCACGGCGAGGGTGTGCGCGCCCTTGCCGCTCAGGGCCTTGTTGAGTGCGGGCAGCTCCGCCGCCGTCAGCTTGCCCAATTCCCGGGAGATGTCATCGAGCTCAGCGCGCAGGCCCTCGGTGTTGTCGAGCGCGGCGCGCGAGGGCGGGCCGTCCCACGACATAACGGCGCCGTAGAGCTGGTCGGTATGCTCGCGCAGGCGCTCCTCGCCGGTGATGGCGCCGCCTTCCTTAGTCGCCACGATCCGCTTGCGCAGGACGTCGAGCTTGCCGTCAAACTCGGCGAGTTTCCTGTGCAGAACATCGGTGTCAGGGCGGCCTTTGTTGGCCTCCGCCACCTGAGCGCGCAGGCCGGCGATCCGCGCGAACAGGGCGGTTTCGTCGTTGAAGAGGGTGTAGACCTTCATTGCGGCATCGTACTGCGCCTTGCGGTCGGCCAGCGTCCAGGTCACGCGCCGGTCGAGGCCGACGGTGAGGGAGGTATCGTAGGTCTTGTCGCCCTTCAGCATGCGGATGGTATAGGTGCCGGGCGGCACGCGCGGGCCCTGGGTGCCGGCGAACGCCAGCTGCACGGCCGGCGGCACGTGCGGCGCCTGCCGGTGCATGGTCCACAGGACACGATTCAGGCCGCGGCGCGTACTGGCCGGTAATTCATCGAGCACGGCGCCGCTCGCGTCCAGTACCTGTATTCTGAGCTTGCCGAACAGCTGCCGGGTGCGCTGGTAATAGGTGATCACGGCGCCGTCCTGCGGATTGTCGCCAACGAAGGCGGCCGCGCCGTTGACCCAGCCGCCATTGGCCTCGATGCGCTGCTGCACGGGGCGCGCGGATACGAAGGCGGTCTCTTGCGAGGTGAGCTCCGCAGTCAGGTGGCGCAGCGGCGTGATGTCGTCGACGATCCAGATCCCGCGGCCGTGCGTGGCGAGCACCAGGTCACTGTCACGCGGCTGGATGGCGAGATCGCGCACCGCCACCGCGGGCAGATGCCCACCCTTGAACTGCGCCCAGTGCGCGCCGCCATCAACCGAGATCCACAGCCCGAGCTCGGTGCCGAGGAACAGCAGTTGCGCATCGACCGTGTCTTCCTTGATGACATGCGCGTAACCGCGTACTCCCTTGGAGTCCTTGGGACTCACGAGCGGCGTCCAGTTCTTGCCGTAATCGGTGGTGACGTAAACGTAAGGTGTCATGTCGCCGAACGTATGCCGGTCGAAAGCCGCGTAAGCCGTGCCCGCA
This sequence comes from uncultured Steroidobacteraceae bacterium, assembly GCA_955652625.1. GTDB lineage: Bacteria > Pseudomonadota > Gammaproteobacteria > Steroidobacterales > Steroidobacteraceae > 13-2-20CM-66-19. Next base: position 6,247 of record CATPBM010000287.1, on the reverse strand, counting down.
GCAAAGCTGCTCGCCTGCACCCAGTTCACCCAGCTGTTCTTGGGCAGGCCGTGAACATTGGCAACCACGTTGCTCCAGTGCTGTCCGCCGTCGCGCGTCAGTTGCAGGTTGCCGTCGTCGGTGCCGACCCAGATGAGGCCGGCCGCGAGCGGTGATTCGCTGATCGAAAAGATGGTCGTGTGCATCTCGGCCACGGAGTTGTCCACCGTGACCCCGCCCGACTCCTCCTGCTTCTGCTTCTGGGGGTCATCGGTTGTCAGGTCAGGCGAGATGCGCTCCCAGCTCTGCCCGTGGTCGCGGGAGCGAAACAGGAACTGCGCGCCGATGTAAATCGTGGCTGGATCGTGCGGGGACAGCGCAATGGGGGTGTTCCAGTTGAAGCGCAGCTTCTTGAAGCGTTTCAGATCCTGCGCGCCAAGCCGCGGCTGGATGTCGCGGGTCTCGTGCGTGTGCCGGTTGACGCGGCCGATGGCGCCGCCCTGCGCCTCGGCGTACACGTAGTTCGCGTCCGATGGGTCGGCGTAGGTGAAGAAGCCATCGCCCCCGAACATGTTCTCCCAGCGCGAGCTGGTGATCCCGCCCGGATAGGCGGAGTCCCCCACCCAGGCCGCATTGTCCTGCAGGCCGCCGTACACGTGGTACGGGTCCAGGTTGTCGACACTGACGTGGTAGAACTGCGAGACTGGCAGGTTGTCGGTCTTCCACCACTTGTTCGCGCCGTCGTAGGAGATCCACAGCCCGCCGTCATCGCCCGCGAACACGTGCTGTGAGTTGTTCGGGTCGATGAGCACGTCGTGCACATCGCCGTGCATGCCCGCGAAGCCGCCGATGCTGGCGAAGCTCTTGCCGCCATCCTCGGAAAGAATCAGCGTGCCGTCGGTCTTGAAGACCCGCTTGGCATCCTTCGGATCGACGATCAGGTTCGCGAAATAGAACGGCCGCCACACCATCCACGTGCTCTTGTCGCCGCGCTCCCAGGTGGCGCCGGCGTCGTGCGAGATGAAAAGGCCCGAGTCGGTCGACTCGATGAAAGCGTAGACGGTCTTGGGCTCGCTGGGCGCAAAGGCGATGGCGATCCTGCCGTAGGGCTTCGCGGGCAGGCCTTTGTGAGTTGCGCCAGTCAGCTCCGTCCAGGTCTTGCCGCCATCGGCGCTGCGGTACAACCCGCTTCCCGAGACAGCCTTCGGGCTTTCGCCGCCGGATCGATAGGTCCAGCCCCTGCGGCGGAAATCCCACAGGCTTGCCAGCAGTACGTCCGGGTTGCCGGGCTGCATCGCGACATCGCCACAGCCTGTCGAGGCATTGGCTCCCTTGAGAGTGAGCTGCCAGGTCTTGCCGCCGTCGGCGCTGCGGTACAGGCCGCGCTCGGCGGAGTCGCTCCACAGCTTCCCCGGCACGCATGCGTGCACCGTGTCGGAGGAGCGCGGGTCGACGACTATCCTGGAAATGCGCTCCGAGTCCGGCAGGCCCGAGAAGGCCCAGGTCTCCCCGCCATCGGTGGACTTGTAGATGCCGTTGCCGATCGAGACGCTGTTGCGGGTCCAGGTTTCACCGCTCCCCACCCAGACGTTCTTGTGATTGGAGGGGTCGACCGCGATGGCGCCGATCGACTGCACCGGCTGTTCATCGAACACCGGCTTGAAGGTGGTCCCGCCGTCGGTCGACTTCCATACCCCGCCGCTTGCCGAACCAGCGAACAAGGTCACTTTGCCGGAGGCGTCGTTGTAGCCCGCGAGCGCTGCTATGCGCCCGCTCATGGCCGCCGAGCCGATGTTGCGGGCGCCGAGGCCCGAGATGACGCCGGAGTCGATCACCGGGCTCGGGGCTTGCGCCACCGCCGTGGCCGTGAACGCGCAGAACAACGCACAGACCGATGGTCCGGATCTCACTCGCATCGCGCTCTCCTCCAGATTATTTGGCTGGCGCGGCGGCGGCCTGCGTAGCGGGAAACGCGAACACACCGTCGTCGGCTGAGACGTTGGCTTCCGCCTTCTGGTACTGGATCTTCTGGTGGTCGCTGGAGCCCTTGGTCCAGAACTCCAGCGCGAGCGCCACGTAGACCCCGTTCACCTTCTCATAGTCGCTGTAGTCGGTGATGGTCTCCTTGGGTATCCCGTGCTCGATGCGCCGGTTCACGGTGCGGATTTCCAGGAACGCGTCCGGATCGAGATAGACGAAGGTGATATCCCCGTTGGGGCGCGTCACGCGCAGCTTGTGCGCCTCGGTCCCGTCGATGTCCTCGGTGCCGAGGTAATCAAGCGTGTAACCCCTGGCCTGGTAATCGACCAGCGCCCCGTCGAAATCAGCGGCGTCCTCGCCGAGGCCCTTGGCGTCATCGGCGGATAGTTTTTCCGGATCCTTGCGACCCCCAAAGGGGTTGATCTGCCAGGCCTGCGTGCCGTCGAACGCCTGGACCTGGGTCAGGTCCTGCAGCACGGCCTCGTAGCGGATCGAGTGGGGACGCTTGACGAGGCTGATGAACCTGAGCTCGATCGTACCGCTGCGGATCCGCAGGTTCCCGGATAAGCGCAACGACTGGATCGCGTGCAACTTGTCGATGCCACCCTTGGCTTCGACATTCTTGGTCGCGAGCTCTGCGGCGGAGTAGGCAAAAGCCGCCGGGGCCACCAGAACCATCAGCAGTGGTGCGACTCGGAACACGTTGGTTTCCCCGATTCCCGACTAGCGCCGTATGATGCACGGCCTGATCGGGCGGCGCCAGACGCTGCTGCATGCGCGGGGACGCTGCCGCTAAGCGCTTCGTCAGCGTGCTATGCCGATCGTGACCCACGAGTCCGGCTGCGGCTCGCCGCGCCAGTCGATGCCTTCCAGGGTGAGCTGATAGCTGCCGGGGCCGAGCGCGGAGCTGTTGAGCGCAATGCGCAGATGGCCGTTGGAATCCTTCGCCATGTTCCAGAGCACGCCCACGCGTCCCTGATCGATGCGGTCGATAGTGATCCGGAAGTTGTGGTAGGGAGAGCGCGTCTCATCGATCTTCAGATTAGCGAGCTCGGCCTTGCCGCCACCCACGGTGATAGCCGGGGTGTTGGATGCGCCCGAGCGGCTCGGCAGCAGGCGGATTTCGCGGGTGCTGGTCGCCGGGTCCAGTGCCTGCTCGGTCAGGCGCTTCTGCAGATCGGCGACGCGATGACTCTTGCCGGCGCTGCCGCTGGCAACGAGCCCTAAGGCGACGCCAAGAACCACCACTGCGGCAGCCAGGCCCAGCATCATCTGCGGTTTCTGCCACGCCGGGCGCGGGGCTTCCTGCCACGGCTCGGGCTTGCCGCTCGCCTCGAGCAGGCGCAGGCCCGCATTCACTCTCTCTGGCAGTCCAATCTCATCGAGAAGCTCGGGATGCTCGTGACAGAAGCGCTCGAAATCAGTGGCCCCCCGAAGCGGCAGGCGTCCCGTGAGGTAACGCTCGACCACCTGGTTGCGGGCAATGAAATCCCGATCCATCGGCGCAGATGTCACGGGCATGGGGGTCGGCGCCGCTACCGGCGCGGGAGCGGATGTTGCCGCCTTGGGGCGCACGCTCGGGGCCGGTACTGGGGCCACGGCTGCTGTTGGCGTGACGGCCGCTGGCGTTGCGAGCGGGGAATTCACTTTGGCAGCCGGGGTCGCCGCCGAGCGCGCACTCGCCCAGCTCGCAAGACTCGGTGCATCGAGCTTCGCCGTGGATTGCGCCCCGGCCTTGGGGGGCGATGCGTCCGCCGCACGCGGGGGCTGCTGGCTTGCGGGCGCGGAACGTACCGTCGGTACGGGAGGCGCAGCAGCTCTGGAGGCGGAGGCGGAGGCGGAGACGGTGCGCTGACTCACCGCGGCGGCGAGCTTCGTGGCTGCAACACTGAGCGAGGCGGTCTTCGCAATGGGCACGCGCGCCGAACGGGGTTCCGCGGCACGGGAGATCGACTCAGGCTTTGCAGACGCCGGGGGTGGGGGTGTCATCGCCACCGCGGCGGGCTTCGATGCTGCGGCGGGAGCGGGCGGCGGCGCAGTCAACATGTCATCGACCACCGGATCTTCGAGCTCGAGCTCCGGTGTCGGCGCGGATTCCCGGGACGGCCCTGTGACCGGAACCGCCGTCAACTGCTGACCGGCGGCCAGGAACATCTCCGGGTCGACAAAGTTCAGGCCGCTTTGCTCGGGGTCCTTAGACGTCGCCGCAGGCGCGCCCGCGCCCTGGACCACGGGAGGCGCTGGCAGCGCGCCCGGGGGCTCCCTGCGGGCTGTGGCGGCATCCAGCGGCTCCTCGACCGGCAGGTCGGAGAACGGCTCCATCTTGGGGCGAGACGCGGCATCCATATAGAGACACATCTAAGCAACGTGTCGCGCGCTCGGCTCCGCGATGGCTCACACATCAAGGGCATCGCACCTGCGTTCGTGACGCAGGTCTCAGTTACCCGACCACGCGGCGGCGGGCGGTACTGCATCACCGCTTTCTCGCGCGCCGTTCGGTGCGGCCGCTGCAGCGGGCCGCATACCGCTCCTGCTCAGCCCCCCGACCCGCTCAGGAAATATTCGACCTTGTCGCGATAGGTGCGCGAGAGCTTCAGCTCGTGCCCACCCTCGAGCGTGAGGAAGTACTCGCCGTTCATGTGAGCGCGCAGGCTCCTCACCAGGCGCAGGTTGACGATGGTCGAGCGGTGCACGCGTTGAAAGAGCTTCGGGTCCAGGAGCTCCTCGAGCTCCTTCATCGTGCCGCGCAGGATATGGGTGTCGCCGCCGGCGTGGATGCACATGTAATCCCCCGCGGCGTCGATCCACTGGATCGAGGCCACGGGCACGCGCACGGTCTCGCGCCCCTGGCGGATGGGCAGCACCTCGGGGCGCCGTCCCTCGATGGCCTCGCGCCCGTGCTCGAGCAGCTCATCGAGCGCGAGCTCTCCGCAGCCGGTGATCTCGGCAATGATGTGCATGAGGCGGTCGCGCTGATCGGCGGCGCTCTTGGCGCGCACGTGCTCGCGCACGCGCGTGAGGGCGGCGGCGAAACGCGCCTCGTCGATCGGCTTCAACAGATAGTCGATGGCGCGCGCTTCGAAGGCCTGGATGGCGTACTGGTCGTAGGCGGTGACGAACACCACCACCGGCATGGACTGCTGCGGCAGGTGTGCCAGCACCTCGAATCCGGACATGCCCGGCATCTGGATGTCGAGAAACACCAGATCGGGCTTTAACTGCTGGATGGCCGCGAGCGCCTCGCGGCCGTTGGCGCACTGGGCGAGGATCTCGAAATCACCTTCCGTGCGCAGGCGAATCTCCACGCCGCGGCGCGAGAGCACCTCGTCATCGACGATGAGGGTGCGGATTTTCATGCGCGCGCGCCGCGCAGACGGGGCGGCTCGCTGGGGCGCATCCCGTTCGCGTCGGTAGTCGCCGGGGCGCTCTCCAGCGGCAGCGCCATGTCGCCCCGCAGGCCCGGATTGGAGTTCAGCACCGCAAAGCGGCAGCGCTCTGCATACAACACCCCGAGCCGCTCGCGCGTGTTGCGCAGCCCGACGCCGCGGCGTTCCCCGCCCATCGGGGCGTGCTCGCCCTCGCGCAATCCAGGACCGTCGTCGATCACCGAAAGCTCGAGCAGTCCCTCGCGCGTGCGGCCCTCGATGCGCACCATGCCGCCCTGCTCGCGCGCGGATACCGCGTACTTCAGGGAGTTCTCGAGCAGCGGCTGCAGCAGCAGACTCGGGACCAGGGCATCGAGCGCGGCGTCCTCGATGGCGTACTCGAGCCTGAGGCGCTCGCCGAAGCGCAGCCGCTCGGTGCTGAGGTACAGGTCGAGCGCTTCGATCTCCTGGCGCAGCGTGACCTTCTTCATCGGGTCCTGGTCGAGCGTGTAGCGCAGGAAGTCCGAAAGGCGCGTGATGGCGTGGTTCGCCTTGCGGTTCTCGTTGTCGAGGATGAGTGTCGAGATGGCATTCAGGGTGTTGAACAGGAAGTGCGGGTTGAGCTGGTAGCGCAGCATTTTAAGCTGTGCCTCCTGCGCCAGCGCCACCGCTTTGAGCATCGCCTGCTCCTGTCGGCGCTGCGACTCGTAGAACTTGATGCCGAAGTACAGGAGACTCCAGCACAACAGAAGATACGTCGAGGACAGAGCCCCGCCGAAGAGCTCGAACAGCGTCTCCGCATGCCACTCGGGATCGACGAAGGCCTTGTAGGAGAGATTGATGACGATGCGCAGCGCAAGCCCGGTGATGTAGCAGGTCGCCAGCACGCCCACGATCATGGTGCGCGGCGCGCGCCCCCACAG
>CATPBM010000286.1 GCA_955652625.1 uncultured Steroidobacteraceae bacterium | reverse complement strand
CAACTACAGGCGCGGCAAGGCGATGGACGCGACACAGGTTCCGGAGCCCGCCGCCCAGTTCGCGGCCAGATGCGGAACCGACGGGCTCGCGTTCAAGCGCGAGCGGCCGGGCATGAGCGCTTTGGTGCTTGAGGACGGCGTCGTCTACCACACCTATTCCACCTATGCGCGCGGACTGGACGGCCTCTGGGGCATGTACCAGTGGCTCGACCGCGCACCGAAGGGGCGCAACGAGACCGGGATCTGGTGGCGCCGCCACGACGAGTACGACAAGCGCTGAGCACGACTATGATTTCCGAACGAGCTTCCCAGCGAGCCTTCTTCGGCGTCTCGGCGCTGCTCTTTGCCGGCAGCGCCGCGGTGACGATCGTGTGGTGCGCGTCCATGTCGGCGATGGGCGAGATGCCGATGCCCGGCGGCTGGACGATGTCGATGGCGTGGATGCGGATGCCCGGACAAACGTGGACCGGCGCCGCGGCGTCGTTCCTCGGCATGTGGGTCGTGATGATGGCAGCGATGATGCTGCCATCCTTGGTGCCAATGCTGTGGCGCTACCGGCAGGCCGTCGGCAGGACAGGCGCGACGAGCCTGGGTCAGCTGACCGCGCTGGTGGGCGTGGGGTACTTCCTCGTGTGGACGGTGTTGGGGATGGCGGCCTATCCGCTGGGCGTCGCGCTGGCAGCGGTCGAGATGCGGCTGCCGGCGCCGGCGCCCGCCGTTTCGATCGCGGCCGGTGCGGTCGTTCTGATTGCCGGCGCGCTGCAGTTCACCCCGTGGAAGGCACATCACCTTGCCTGCTGCCGGGAGACACCGGGGCGCGGCCGCACGTTGCCGGCGGACGCCCGCACGGCCTGGCGACATGGCCTGCGCCTCGGGCTCCACTGCAGCTACTGCTGTGCCGGCCTGACGGCGATCCTCCTCGTCATCGGGGTCATGGACCTGCGCGCGATGGCGCTCGTGACAGCAGCCAGCACCGTCGAACGTCTTGCACCGGCTGGTGAGCGCGTCGCGCGAGCCATCGGAGCCATCGTCGTCGGGGCAGGATTGTTACTGATCGCCCGAGCAGCCGGGCTCGCATGACGCGTACGAACTGATTTAACGGCGCTGCTACGGGACTCGAGCCCGCTTTACAGCCGTCAGAAATCTGTATGCGCCGAGGCGCACCCGTGACTCTGCAGCCCAGCGCGTCAGCGGTGCGCGCGCCACCATCCCGACGCCGCCATTGGCGCTGATTGCGAGGGACCGGTGGCGTCGGTGAAATCGACGGTCACTGACTTCGCGTCCGCCCTTAAGTGCCTCTCTCCGTGCTCGAGCGCGAACTGCCGGGCACATCGTGCTCGAGCATCGCTTGCGGTTTGCTGAAGGTGTTGGCTTAAACGGACGCTTCCTCCAAAGAAATCAGGTCAAGTGCCCGCGTACGTGCGTTACCGTACAGAGGTTCTCTGGCGGCGGCCGCAACCTGCCCGGCCATGTCGTGCGCATTGACAAGGCGTTGGTCGATGACGCGCATGGGTTTTCTCGATTCAGACGAGTAAGGGGTAAGGAAATCAAATGAACAATCTCAAGAGCTCTTCCAGATGCTCAACATGGTTCATGACATTGTTCATGACATTGCTGCTGACCGCTTTAGCGGCAGGATGCGGCGATGCAGGGAAGGATCCAATCCTGGGCACAGGCGGCATTGCCGCATTGCCGCCTATCTCGGTGCAGTCCACCAACCCTGCCGCTGCTGCCGTTGGTGTGTGTCCCAGCGCGACTATCAACGCGACCTTCAGTGTGCCGTCCGGTTTAAAGATGGATCCCGCAACGGTGAACACCGCAACGTTTACCGTGACGGGACCGGGACCTGGCTTCGCTCCTGTGACGGCAGCGTCGGTGGTCCTTGATAACACCGGCCTCATTGCGACCTTCACGCCACAGAGCGCTCTCACCAATGGTGTGACTTACACCGCCACAATTACAGGCGGCGCCAACGGGGTCAAAGACCTGGCAATGCCCGCCCATACGATGGCAAGTGATTTCACATGGTCCTTTACCGCAGGTCCCGCGACGGCGAATTGTCCGGTTGCGCTTGGATCGGCCTCGACGTTCGGGGATTTTGGGGGTTCCGCCGGGATGACCAACCAGGGAACTCTGACCGTGATCAATGGCGACATCGGGACCACCGCTGTCTCGACCGCGGTGACTGGATTTCACGATGCAGGGCCACAATGTATCTATACAGAAACGGCTCTTAACATCGGAACCGTCACTGGGAAGATATACACGGCTCCGCCGCCTCCGACTGTTGGCTGTCCGAGTGAAGGAACTGCGGCCACCTTCGCGATCGCGCAGCAGGCCCGTGCCGATGCGCTGACCGCGTACAACGCTCTGGTGGCAAAGCCGGCTGGACCGGATCCGGGTGCCGGCAACTTGGCCAACCTCGTGCTGACTCCGGGCGTTTATACGGCTGCGGCGGGTTCGTTCATGATTCAGGGAGGAGATCTCACCCTCGACGCTCAAGGCAACGCGAACGCGGTCTGGGTGTTCCAGATGGCGACTACGCTCACTGTGGGCGGCCCGGGAGCGGCATTCCCGCGAAGCGTCATTTTGCAAAACGGGGCTCAGGCCAAGAACGGCTATTGGCAGGTTGGCAGTGCCGCGACGATCAACGCAGCCGGCGGCGGCACGATGGTGGGTACCATCATTTCTCAGGCGGGCGCCGCTTTCTCCACGGCCGGCAACACCACGATCGTGACGCTGAACGGCAGAGTGTTGTCCCTGGGTGCTTCAGTGACTCTGGTGAACACAGTCGTCAACGTCCCGGCTCCGTAAGCCTTAAATAGACTCAGGAAGAACACATGAAACTGGTAAAAACCTCAAGGACGCTGGGTCTGGTGGCACTCGCTGCAATCGCCAGCCCATGCGCGGTGGCGGACGATTCAGGCTGGTACGCCGGCGCCAACGTCGGCCAGTCAAGAGCAAAAATCGACGACCCGAGGATCGCGCGCGGCCTTCTGGCAGGAGGTTTTACCACGACCTCGATTCAGGATGACGACCACCACTTCGGCTTCAAGCTCTTTGGCGGATACCAGTTCAACCGGTATTTTGCGCGGGAGGGAGGCTATTTCGATCTGGGCAGGTTCGGTTTCACGGCGACCACGGTACCGGCGGGGACGCTGAGGGGTGATATCAAGCTCAAAGGCGTGAATCTCGATGGCGTCGGCATTCTCCCCTTCACCGACAAGTTTTCCGCGTTCGCCCGCAT
>CATPBM010000285.1 GCA_955652625.1 uncultured Steroidobacteraceae bacterium | reverse complement strand
GGCCAGCACTTCGCGCGGGTCACGGATCAGGAAGACGTGAGTCAGTTTTGCCAGCCAGCTGCGGCTGATGTCCGGCAGGAGATGATGCGTCATGTGCTTCTGGTAAAAAATCGCCTTGCCGCGGGGCACCGGCCCGGTGAGCACGGCCGCAACCCTGCGCCAGTCCGGTTCACCGGCGGCAATGACTTCCTCGCGTCCGGGATGATCCAGCCCGGTCTGCGCGAGGTAGTGCGCGTACAGGGGCTCGTCGATCACCGCGCAGTCGCCGCGATTTTCCCAGGCACGCATCATGGCGGTAGAAATATTGCGCGGGCCGGACCACACCGCCAGACGCAGCGCGCTCATGGGGCGTGAGTCGCGATGTCCCGCTCAATCAGCTCCAGGTACAACCGCTGCAGGCGTTCCACGAGCGGCCCGCGCCCGGGGCTGATCCTGCGCCCATCGACCTCGATGACCGGGGCGACGCCTGCGAAGGTGCCCGTCACGAACGCCTCCTCCGCCGAGTACACCTCGGTCAGGCTGAAGTCCTTCTCATACGCGGCAATTCCGCTCTCGTGACAGATGCGCAGCACGTTGGCGCGGGTGATGCCCGCAAGGCAGTACCTGCCGGTCGGGGTCCATACCTCTCCGCGGCGCACGATAAAGAAATGAGTCGAGTTGCAGGTTGCGACGAACCCGTGCGGATCGAGCATCAGCGCCTCATCGGCGCCGGCTTTGGTCGCCTGGATGCAGGCGGTGATGCAATTGAGCTTGGAGTGCGAATTGAGCTTCGGATCCTGAACGTCCGGAGCGCCGCGCCTGACGTGCACCGTGAACAGGCGCAGGCCGCGTGTGAGTGTCTGCGGCAGGGGCAACTTGTATTCGGGAATGATGACCACGGTGGCCGGCCCGATGCAGGCGCGCGGATCCTGATAGGGCGTGCTCTTCAATCCCCGCGTCACCATGAGGCGAATGTGCACGCCCTCGCTCATGCGGTTGGCCGAGAGTGTCTGGTAGAGCGCCGCGCTGAGGGCGGCGCGATCCATGCCGATGTCGAGATCGATCGCCTTGGCGGCCTCGCAGAGCCGATCCAGATGCATGTCGAGGAAGGCAATGCGCCCGCGATGCACACGCAGCCCCTCCCATACCCCATCGCCGAGGATGAAGCCGGAGTCGAACACCGATATCACGGCCCGATCGCGCGGCTGCAGCTCCCCATTGACGTAGATGAGGATGTCGCGGTTGCGCGCATCCGCGGCGTGACCATGGGCGCCCTGAGTCATCTTCCTCTCCTCGCGCATGCCAGACCGACGCAGGGTATCTTTGCTGCATGCGTCCCGCCAGCACGCGGGCGCTGCTGACGGCGCTCGCGCTGATGGCGGCAGGTGCTGATGCTGAGGTCGGCGCGCGTGCGGAAATCTGACAGCGCAGCCCCACCAGTCCCTGCACCGACTCGATCAGTTTCCGGGGATCGTAGCCGAGACCATCCTTGAACACGGTCTCGACGTTCTCCACCTCATCGATCTTTTCGGCGGGATTGCCGGCGATGACAACGAGGTCAGCCGCTTTTCCCGCCGCGACCGTGCCGATGGTGGCCTCCTCAGCGGCGCGTCTTCCTTGATATATGCCTTGAGGCCCGCGGGCACGTCCGCGAGCGCCGCCGAGGCCGTGCACAGCCCGAGAAGCGCCGCGATCGGCCAACGCGGCACCCCACGCAAGGTGTCCGCCGCCTCATTCTGGCGGGGCGGTGAGATAGCGCGGATCGTGGGGCGGGCGGGCGAATATGCGCCGCAACATCGGCTCGAAGGTGTCCAGGGACTCGGTCGGATAGTCGGGGTCGAATGAGCATTGGTCCCAGGCCGCGCAGAAGTGCACGCATGCCTCGTAGTAGGGATGCCCCCGCAGGCGCTCGCGCGCATTACGGTCACCGCCCAGGTGATGTACGTAGTAGTAGTTCTGGAACAGACCGTGGTGCGCCACGATCCAGCTCACTTCCTCACGCACGTAGGGACGCAGGATTCCGGCGGCCACTTCAGAGTGATTGTAGGGCGCAAGCTCGTCCCCGACGTCGTGGATCAATGCCGCGACGATCATCTCCTCATCGGCCGCGTCGCGCATGGCGCGCGTGGCGGCCTGCAGCGAGTGCTGCAGGCGGCTGACCGGGTAGCCTTCGACCGAATGGTCGAGCCTGCGGAGGCTCTCGAGCACGCGATCACTCAAGCCCGCCGCATAGCGGCGCTCGGACTCATCGAGCAGGAGGTAATCCTCCTTCGTGCCGTCCTTCATCTGCCGGAAGCTGACGATCCGGCTCATGCGCTGCGCCTCACCGCGGACGCGCGGCCGAGCCGGCGGCGCAGCACGCGGTAGAGACTGCGCGGCCCGTCGATGTCGATGTAGCACCCCTGCAGGTGGCGCAGCCCTTCGGAAGGATCGAAGCCCGTGCGTCCGTGCAACAGCCGGCAGTTGTCGAACATCACCAGGTCCCCGTCCTTAAGGAGGAAGCGGATCTCGAAGTCCGGAGCGCGCAGACGATGATCGAACAGGCGCCGCGCGCGAAAGTAGGCGTCGAGCTTCGCAGGCTCAAACAGCGGCACGAAATCCAGCCGCGGGCTGAAGTGAATCGCCTTGAGGGCGCCTGTGATATCCAGCTCGATCGGCGGGGCGCTCGCGGTCAGTTCGGTGTCGGCGGCGATGTATTTGAAGCGCACCGGGGTGCTCGTCAGGATGTCGAACGCCTCGGCATGCTGCTCGCGCAGAGCCTGCGCCACGGCGAACCCGTCCACCAGTGTCGACAGCCCCCCGCTCGTCTCGTTCACCAGGCAATGCAGCAGCTGAATTCCGGGCACCGGGGCGCGATACGGATTGTCGGTGTGCGGATCCAGGGACATGGAGGTGTAGGCGAGATCGGTGGCGTCGGGGGTCGAGCGTACGTTGAACAGATTGCCGAAATTCGTCTCGCGCACGAAGCCGAACTTCGCCCCCACCTTGAGCACGGTGCCGGGCTCGCGGGGCACGCCCTCGAACAGCAGAAATCCCCACGTGAGGAATGCCTCGAGCCAGGACATCAGCTCCGTCTCGCCCGGATCGGCCATCCAGCGGGCGCGGGGCAGTTGCGCAAGCTTACCGTCCCACAGACGCGACGCCGGGCAATCGTGGCTGTTGGATGCGAGCGCGGCTTCCGCGAGAATATCTTCGGCGCTGAAGCTCGCCTCGTGACCGTCGCTGAACCTTACCTTGTAAGTCCCGGCCGAGGGCTGCGAGACGGCCACGAGCTTAAGATCAATGGCGAAATCGGAGGGGTCCTGCAGGCGCTGCTGGGTCTGAAGGTCAATGCTGGCGGCGTCCTTGCAGCGCTCGCGCAGCCACAACGGATGAATAGGCAACTCGCTGCCGTCCGCACGGACCAGTGTCAGCTCATTGGGTCCGCCGACCTTCAGACTCAAGGATCGTTGAACCTGCGCCACGACATCAGTCTAGCGTCGCCTCTTCACGCATGTCCACGCCTTGGGCTTTAGCACACGCCGGCCGTTGTACCTCATGAAAAGGCGGCGCGCTCAGGCCCCTCGGGATCAAGCCCCGCCTGCGCGAATGCCTGAGCGAGCGCGGTCACCAGCCTGGAGCGCAACGCGTCGCGCTCGGCCGCATCCGGGGCGCGCACCCGCAGCTCGAGCATCGCGCTCGTGGCTTCGATCCGGGTCAGCAGGCTCCCCAGGACCGCTGCCTCCCCCACCGTTTCCCGGGCGACGCGCAGCGCAAGCTCGCGCGCGGCATCGAGGTCGCTGTGCCGCCCGACACGAATGCTGATGGCTAAGGGTGATGCCGGGCGGGAGTCGCCTCGGAGGTGTGCAGCGTGTAGCCCAGCGAGATCAGCTCCACGGTACCGGTTTCGAGACCGCCCGGCGCGGTCACCTGCAGCGTGTCGCCGATGCGAAAGGCCCGGTAGAGGACGATTGCGACTCCGGCGATCAGGTTGCCGGGCGTGCTTTGGGCAGCGAGGCCGATCAGGACGGATGCGATGCTCTCCCCCGGCAAGCAGAGCCGTGCCCATCGAACGCAGCACCGGTATCAGGTGTGCGTACAGAATCAGCATGATCACCCAGATGGCTGCGGTGACGATCTGCTGCAGGAAGAGGATGGTCGTGCGATCGATATGACCGGGCGCGTCATCGCCTTGTGCATGACGGCTCGTATAACGCGCGCCAGGATCACCGCGATGAGCAGGAAGATGACGAGGTAGAGCGCAGCCCCGATGAAGCTATCAGGCTGGAGGAACGACCGGAGTTCGCTTGCGCCGAATCACAGGTCCTGCATGACTGCCCGAATTCCCTTTCACCGCGCCCTTTGGCTGACTGCGGCGTCCGGCCCGAGCATCACACTCATGCAGGTGAGCGCAGCCTCGGCCTTGTGCAGCTCGCTCACGTCCACGGCCCTGGCGACGAGGCCGGCGGCTTCCAGGCGCCGCTGCGTGCGCGGATACGCACTGCTCACTAAGGTAACAGCGCCCACGGTGAGAGTGTTGGCTGCGAACGCCTCGCTCTCATCCACCGCAACGACCGAGCGCACATCGAACATGGCCGGATCGACCCAGGAGGGGTTGACGAGCAGCAGGTCCGGCGCAATGTAGGTGCAGGCGCTCTTCAAATGCAGGCAATCGCGCATCGGCACGGCGCGCACAGCGTAACCGTGGGGCTCGAGCGCCGCGGCGAGCTGCGCGACGCCCGCAGCGTTCGTGCGGCCGGAAATCCCGACGTACAGCGTGCGGCCAATGCGCAGTACATCGCCACCCTCGAGCGTCGCAGGCTCGGTGATCCGCTGCAGCGGCAGGTGGCGGCCGAGCGCGGCGGCGACACTTTCCACTTCACCGCGGCGCGACGGCGCGCCCGGGCGCGTGATGACCGCGATTTCCGGGACCAGTACGGCGGTGTCCTCGACAAACACGCCATCCGCGTGCTCAGGCAACGGCGGCAGCCACTCGAGCCGGCACCCGAGGGCTTGCAGCTCGGCGGTGTATTGCTGGTGCTGACGCACGGCAAGAGCGCCGTCGATGGCGACGCGCTCCAGATGCGTGAGCTCGCAGCGCGCGAGCGCGCGCCCCACTTCTCTGACGAAGGCAATCATTTGGCGGATCGTGGCCGTTGGCGCCGGCGCAGTCAACGCCGGGCCCAACTCGACAGGGATGGAAGGGGTGCCTATCGTAAGGGCCGTGATTCCCATGCCGCACATGCCCGCACTGGATCTCGCCCTTTCCATCGCGCTCGGCGTAGGGCTGGCCGCTGCCGTGGGCTTTCGGGTGTTTGTGCCGATGCTGGTGATGAGTGTCGCCGCCTACACCGGGCATCTCACGCTCAGCAGCGGCTTCGCCTGGCTCGGCAGCGCATCGGCGCTGGTGATGCTGAGTGTCGCCGCCGTGCTCGAGATCCTTGCCTACTACATTCCGGGCGTAGACAACCTTCTCGATGCGATCGCAACCCCCGCAGCACTGCTCGCCGGCACGATCGTGTCCGCCGCCGTCATGACCGACCTGCCACCGATCCTGAAGTGGACCACCGCAGTGATCGCCGGCGGCGGCGCGGCGGGGCTTACCCAGGGCCTGACCTCGCTCCTGCGGGCCAAGTCCACCGTGATGACCGGCGGCTTCGGCAACCACGTCGTGGCGAGCGGGGAGCTCGGCGGTGCCCTGATCGTGTCGCTCCTGGCACTCGCCGCCCCGCTCGCCGCGGTGGCGCTGGTGGTGCTCTTCTGCTGGTTCGCCCTGCGGCTGGTGCGGCGCCTGTTCCGCCGAGAGCCGCCGGGGAAATCCGCCTCCGTGGCAGCGCGCATCTTGCCAGGGCCGTAGTTGCCCGCCGGGCCGCTGCCGGTGGGCCTACAGGCGCGGCGCCGGCACGTCCTTCGCCGCAACCCGCAGGCACTCGAGGAGCGCGTTGGCTGCGGGCGGCAGGTCCCCGGGGGCACGCAGGATCGCGCCGACGGGGCTCTCGATCGACTTGAGTTTCACGGGCAGGATGGACAGGATCTCGTGCTCCACATCATCCAGCGCGACGTGATAGGGCATCACGCCGATGCAATCGGACTTGCGCAGCAACGCGCGGTTGGTGAGGATCGACACGGACTCGATGATGTTTTTCGGCAGCGGCGCGTTGGCTTCCAGGAAGGCGCGCTCGATCTGGCGCCGGAGCGTCGTCTCCGGCAGCGGCAGCAGCCACGCCTCATTCACGAGGTCAGGCAACCCGAGCCGCCGCTTGCGCGTCAGCGGGTGCCCGCGCCGGGTCACGAGGCAGACCGGCTCGGCATAGAACTCCTCGTAGACGAGCGAGCGGCTGCGGCCCTGCTCCGGCATGCGTCCGAGCACCATGTCGAGATCGCCGACCAGGAGCGAGGGCACCAGGACGTCGTAGGTGCCGACTATTACGCTGATGGCGACCTCGGGGCGCTCTTTTTTCAGCAGCGCGATCGCATCGGGGAGGATGCTTGCGGAGGCCGCGAGCAGCGTCCCGACCGTGACCTTGCCGCTGTAGCCGACGCGCAGGCTCTCGAGCTCCTCGGCGGCATGTCGCAGCTGTGCCAGTACGATCTTGGCGTGCCGCGCGAAAATCTCTCCGTAGGGCGTGGGCTGCAGCCCGCGATTGGTGCGCTCGAAGAGCGGCAGGTTGAGCGTCGTTTCGATGTCGCGCAGCGCCTTGGTGAGGGTCGGCTGGGTGAGACTCAGGCGCCGCGAGGCCTTGAGGATGCTGCGGCAGTCGTAGAGCTCCGCGATCAATTCGACGTGGCGCAGGCGGAATTTGCGGGTGATCCAGCGCTCCAGGCGTAGCGAAGTCATGCGCGCACTTGGCAACCCTGGCTGCACTATGGCGAGGTTACGTACCTGATAGTGCAGCCACCCAACCGATAGATGCTGACTGAGTAGGCGCGATCGGCAGGATTGTTCTCACTGACATAGAGGGTAATCGACTCTCCAGTGTTGAAGCTGGTCGACGACGAGTAGCCATTGATATAGCCCATCGAGTCGAAAGACGAGGGAAGCGGAATATTTGCGACTTCCTTCCATCCCTGGTAGCCGGCGTTAAGATTTTCAAAAGCTGTTGGAT
>CATPBM010000284.1 GCA_955652625.1 uncultured Steroidobacteraceae bacterium | reverse complement strand
TCCTGGGCATGGGACTCAGCGCGCTGACGCTGCTCGTGGGGCTGCCGGATCTCGGCCGGCGCCGCAGAGCGGCGCGCGCCGCGGCGCGCGCGTTCCTGCGCATTGCAGGCATGCCGCTGGCGGTGAAGTTCGCCGAGCGCATTCCCGCGGGCCAGTGCGTCGTGGTGTGCAATCACGCCAGCTACCTCGATGGCATCGTGCTGACCGCAGCGCTCCCGGCACGTTTCGGCTTCGTGATCAAGCGCGAGATGGCCGCGGTGCCGCTCGTCGGAATGCTGCTAAAGCGCCTGGGGTCGGAGTTCGTCGAGCGCTTCAATCGCCAGCGGGGCGCGGCAGATGCGCGCCGCGTGCTGCGCAACGCCGACCAGGGGCATTCGCTGGTGTTCTTCCCCGAAGGCACCTTCACGCGCACGCCCGGCCTCCTTAAGTTCCATACCGGAGCGTTCGCCACCGCGGCGCGTGCCGGCTGCCCGTTGGTGCCGGTGGTGCTGCGCGGGACGCGCCGTGCCCTGCCACCGAGCGGGGCGCTGCCGCTGCCCGGGCCCATCGAGATGGAGATCCTGCCGGCGCTCCTGCCGGCGCAGGACGCCGGTGATCAGGCGGCGCCGCAGCTGCGCGACCGGGCGCGCGCCGAGATCCTCGCGGCCCTCGGCGAACCCGACCTCACATGTTGCGACGATACTGGCCGCCCACCTGATACAACGCGCGCGAGATCTGCCCGAGCGAGCAGGTCTTGACGCTCTCCATGAGCGCGGCGAACACGTTGGCGCCGCCGCGGGCGGCCTGCTGCAGGCGCTCGAGCGCCGCGGGCGAGTGCTGTGCATTGCGCGCCTGGAAGGCCCGCACCGCCGCGACCTGATCCTGCTTCTCTTCCTCGCTGGAGCGGATCAGCTGCGCCCCCTTGTGCTCGTCTTCGGCATCGGCGCCGGACAGAAACGTGTTGACACCGACGATCGGCAGCGAGCCGTCGTGCTTTTTGGTCTCGTAGTAGAGCGACTCCTCCTGGATCTTGCCGCGCTGGTACATGGTCTCCATGGCTCCCAGCACCCCGCCGCGCTCCGCCAGCGCCTCGAACTCCTTATAGACCGCCTCCTCCACCATGTCCGTCAGGTAGTCGATGGCGAAGGAGCCCTGCCAGGGGTTCTGGATCTTGTTGAGGCCGAGCTCGCGATTGATGATGAGCTGAATCGCGACCGCGCGCCGCACGCTCTCCTCGGTGGGCGTGGTGATCGCCTCGTCATAAGCGTTGGTGTGCAGGCTGTTGCAGTTGTCGAAGAGCGCGTACAGGGCCTGCAGCGTGGTGCGTATGTCGTTGAAGGAGATCTCGCGGGCGTGCAGGCTGCGCCCCGAGGTCTGCACGTGGTACTTGAGCATCTGGCTGCGCGCGTCGGCCCGATAGCGCTCGCGCATCGCGCGTGCCCAGATACGGCGCGCCACGCGGCCGATGACCGCGTACTCCGCGTCCATGCCGTTGGAGAAGAAGAACGACAGGTTGGGCGCGAAGTCATCGATTTGCATGCCGCGCGCAAGATAGTACTCGGCGATGGTGAAGCCGTTGGCGAGCGTGAAGGCCAGCTGCGAGATCGGGTTGGCGCCGGCCTCGGCGATGTGGTAGCCGGAGATGGAGACGGAGTAGAAGTTGCGCACCCGCTCGTCGATGAAGTACTGCTGCACGTCGCCCATCATGCGCAGGGCGAACTCGGTCGAGAAAATGCAGGTGTTCTGCGCCTGGTCTTCCTTGAGGATGTCGGCCTGCACGGTGCCGCGCACCCCCTGCAGCGCCTGCGCGCGGATGCGCTCGTAGACATCGCGCTCGAGCAGCTGCTCTCCGCTCACGCCCAACAACGCGAGGCCTGAACCGTCATGATACGGCGGCAGCGCACCCTTGTAGACGGGAGGCGCCGCGCCGCGCGCTGCCCACTCGGCATGGTGCGCGGCGATCTTGCGCTCGGCTGCGCTCCAGCGGCCGTCGCCTCTGAGATAGCGCTCCACCTGCTGGTCCATTGCGGTGTTCATGAACATCGCGAGCAACATCGGCGCCGGCCCGTTGATGGTCATGGACACCGAGGTCGCCGGGTCGCACAGGTCGAAGCCCGAGTAGAGTTTTTTCATGTCATCGAGGGTTGCGATCGATACCCCCGAGTTGCCGGTGCGCCCGTACACATCCGGGCGCGTATCGGGATCCTCACCATAGAGCGTGGTCGAATCAAACGCGGTCGACAGCCGCGGGCCGTGACCGTGCGCGAGGTAGTGGAAGCGCCGGTTGGTGCGCTCCGGCCCCCCTTCGCCTGCGAACATGCGCGTCGGGTCCTCCTCCTCACGCCGGTAGGGATACACCCCCCCGGTGTACGGATAAGAGCCCGGCAGGTTTTCCAGCAGGAGGAAGCGCAACACCCCGCCCCACTCGCCAAAGCTCGGTACGGCGAGCTTCGGCACCTGCGAGCGCGCCAGGCTCTCGGTGTAGTTCTCCCCCTTCACCAGACGATCGCGCACCTTGTATGAGTAGCTCTCAGCGCTCGCCGCCCGCACGCGCGCCGGCCACGCCTTGAGCTCCCCAACACCCTCGGCGCCGACCTCCTCGAGCGCGCCGTTGTAGGCCGCCCGCAGCGCGCGCCGCGTGGCGTCGGCGGAGTCTTCCGCAAGCGCCTCCCGTGGGTAGGGCTCGAGGGGTGCGGGCAGGGACGCATCGTGCAGCGCCTTGAGCGACTCGTACAGACCGCAGGCGCGGCGCGCCGCTGTCACCTGCGCCTCGATGCGCGCGCGCGTGGCGCGGCCGCCGTGGGCGATTTCCGCAAGGTAGCGGGTGCGCGCCCCGGGGATCAGCGGCGCGTTCGCGGTGAGCTCGGTGGGCCCGGGGTCGGCGAGCTCCCAGGACGCCGTGCCAATCTGGCGCGCGGCGAGAACGGCGCAGATCGCCGCGAACAGCCGGTTGACACCCGGGTCGTTGAAGCGACTGGCGATGGTGGGGAATACCGGCAGCTCTTCATCCGGCAGCCGCGCGCGCTCCGGGTGATTGCGTCGCCACTGCTTCTTCACGTCGCGAAGGCTGTCCTCGGCGCCGCGCTTCTCGGCCTTATTGAGCACGATGAAGTTGGCGTAATCGAGCATGTCGATCTTCTCGAGCTGGCTCGCGGCGCCGTACTCGCTGGTCATGACGTACAGCGACAGGTCCACGAGGTCCACGATCTCGGTGCCGGATTGGCCGATGCCCGCCGTCTCGACGATCACCAGGTCGAAGCCGGCCGCCTTGTACAGCTCGATCACGTCCTTCAGCACCGCGGAGGTCGCCAGGTGTGCGCGCCGCGTGGCGAGCGAGCGCATGAAGACATTTTCCGCGGCCAGGCTGTTCATGCGGATGCGGTCCCCGAGCAGTGCGCCGCCGCTGCGGCGCCGCGTCGGAT
>CATPBM010000283.1 GCA_955652625.1 uncultured Steroidobacteraceae bacterium | reverse complement strand
GATCGGCTACGCGCTCTTGGCCGGAATCGCGCCCCCGGGCGTCAGCTTGTCGATCGCTGCGGGCAATGCCTGCGCGAGCTTCTGCGCCAGCTCCTGCGGGGTCAGGCCCATCTTCGCGGCGAGCTGGGCGATCGTGCCGCTGTCGAACGCCTGATGCACCTGCTCCGGAGAGATCGACTGGTTGGGTCCGTTGGAGATCCACGAACGCGCGACTCCCCCGAGTCCCTGTTGTTCGAACTGTGCCACCAGCCCCTGCACGCCTCCGTGCTGCTGAATCAGGGAATTCACCGCCGTGAGCATTTCGGCACCGACGACGCCGCCCAGCAATCCATCCAGAAAGCCCATGATGGCTCCCGATCCTTTTCGTGCTCGAGGTTCAACGAGCGG
The DNA here is from genome assembly GCA_955652625.1 of uncultured Steroidobacteraceae bacterium. Taxonomy (GTDB): domain Bacteria; phylum Pseudomonadota; class Gammaproteobacteria; order Steroidobacterales; family Steroidobacteraceae; genus 13-2-20CM-66-19. The sequence goes on along the minus strand of CATPBM010000283.1, from coordinate 2,937 downwards.
GCATTGTGGGCACATACGCCATGCGACTCAAGCAGCAGGACGGCGGGGTCCTTCCCGCCGCCTGGTCAAACGCTACTGGCAGGTCTTGCCGTGTGAGGCGTGGAAGCCCTGGGACCTCGCATCGGCCTCGGAAAGGTACTCGCCGTTCCTGGTCTTGCCGTACCACTTGTCGCTCGAGCAGTGATACGCCTTGGTGCTCTTGTTCACCCACACCATGCCGGGCGCGCCGCTCGCCGCGCCACTCGCCGACGTGGAAGCCGTCTTGACGGGTTTGGCGGCAGGGGCGGCCGGAGCAGGAGCTGCCGCGCTGCCTGAGGCGGGAGCCATCACGGTGGCACCAAACCACTGCTTGACGCCCTTGTGAGCAGCACAGGCGCCCTTCCTGGTTGCGCCGGAGGAGTAGCTGCCGTCCTTGCACAGGCCAGTCGTACCGGCGGGCGCGCCCGCAGGCGCCTGGGCAAAGCTCGCAGTGGCCAGGGTCAGAGCCGCAGCCAGGGAGGCGATTACGATTGACTTCGACATGACTGTCACCTTCCAAAGTGGTTGTTGAAGGGCGCTCGCGCCCGGTGTGATCAAGGCGGCACGCAGCATGCGGGCGAGGGCCTGAACCAGGTGTGAATTGGGCGTGGCAGCGGCAGGGGCCGTGCGCACTGCGATGTTTTATTATATTATTACGACGACATTAAAAAGAGCCGGCCCTGGAGGCGCGACCATGAGACAGGTGAGGACGCTGGGCCTGCTGGGGACGGGAGTCATCGGCGGGGGTTGGGCGGCACGGGCGCTGCACTTCGGCATCGACGTCGTGGCGGCCGACCTGAATCCGAACATGGAGGAATGGATTCGCGGCGCGGTCGGCAACGCCGAAAGCGCGCTCGCGCGGCTGACGCTCGCGCCATTGCCACCGAAGGGCAAGCTGTCCTTTACCACCGACCTGCACGCCATGGCGCGGCAGGTGGACTTCATCCAGGAAAATATCCCCGAGCAACTCGAGCTGAAGCAGCGGGTGCTCGCTGATGTCAGCCATCACGCGCCGCCCGATGTCGTGATCGCCTCCAGCACTTCCGGTCTCATGCCCTCGGACCTGCAGCGTGACGTGCGCTCGCCCGAGCGCCTGTTGGTCGCGCATCCCTTCAATCCCGTGTATCTGTTGCCGCTGGTCGAGCTGGTCGGGGGCAGGCTGACATCCCGGGACGCCATGGAGGCGGCGGCGCGCTTCTTCAGTTACATCGGCATGCATCCCCTGATAGTGCGGCGCGAGGTGCCGGGGCATCTCACTGATCGCCTGCAGGAGGCGCTGTGGCGCGAGATCCTGCACATGGTGAATGAGGATGTCGCGACCACCGGGGAGCTCGACGATTCCATTGTCTACGGTCCCGGCCTGCGCTGGGCGGCGATGGGCACGAACCTCATCTATCACCTCGCCGGCGGCGAGACCGGCATGCGCCACATGCTCAGGCAGTTCGGGCCGTGCCTGAAATGGCCGTGGACCAAGCTCGAAGCCCCGGAGCTCACCGCGGCACTCATCGACAAGATGGTTGCTGGTACGCAGGCGCAGGCCGCCGGCCGCTCGATACGCGAGCTTGAACGGCTGCGCGATGACTACCTGGTTGCGATTCAGCAGGTGCTCAAGGAATACAACATTGGCGCGGGCGCGACGTTGCGCGCGCTCGAGGAGCGCCTGTACGAGGATTGTGGCGCTGACGCGCGTGTGCGCATCGGCGCGGCTCTCGGATCACGGGATGCCGGCGCAGACGCGGCGCCGTCGTTGCGGCTGCTCGAGACCCAGGTGCGGCCGGAGTGGATCGACTACAACGGACACATGAGCGACTCGCGCTACCTGCAGGTGTTCGGGGACGCGACCGACGTCTTATTCAGATATGCAGGCATTGACGATGCCTACCGGAAGTCGGGGCGTGCGATGTACACCGTGGAGACGCATGTCACGCATCAGGCCGAGGCGCGTGCGCTCGAGCCGCTATACGTCAGTTCGCAGGTGCTGGAGGTCGACGACAAGCGCGTGCGGCTCTTCCACAGCCTGTTTCGCAACCGCGACGACACGCTGGTTGCGACCGCCGAGCAGCTGTACCTGCATGTGAATGCGTCCGCCGGCAGAGCTTCGGTCATGGAGCCCGCCGTACGCGCGCGGCTCGCGGCGATCCAGGCGGCACACGCGCGCTGGCCCGCACCGGCCGCGGCGGGCCGGGTGGGTGCGCGGCGGGGGAGTTGAGCTCATGCCCAAGATCGTCGATCACGAGCAGCGGCGCGATGAGATCGCGCTGGTCGCCTGCCAGGTGGTGGCGCGCTACGGCTTCGAGCAGGCCACCATCGTGCGCATCGCGCGTGAGGCGGGTTACACGACCGGCATGGTCGCGCACTACTTCGACACCAAGCAGGACATCATCATCGCTGCCCTGCGCCTCATTCTGCGCCGTATCGAGGAGCGCCTGACGCCGGCCGGCGCCCCCGGGCAGGCCGATCTGCTCGCGCTCCTGAGTGAAGCGCTGCCGCTCGATGAGACGCGCTACATCGAATGCGCGTTCTGGATCGCGTTCTGGGGACAGGTGCCGGCCGACAAGCGCCTGAAGCGCATCAACGCGTGGCTGCATCGCGAGTACCTGCGGCTGTTCGAGCGCTGCCTCGCGCACGGCTGGGCCGCATGGCGCCAATGGCCGGCGACGACTCAGGAACAGGTGCTGCGCTCGGTGGTCACCTTCATCAACGGCATCACCGCCAGCACCGTGGCGAGCCGCGGCGACTGGCCGGCCGCGCGCCAGAGCGGGCAGCTGCGGCTGCAGCTCGAGATGCTGCACTCCTGGGCAATGAGCACCGCGAGCCCGGGTGCATTGAGAAAGACCCGCAACGCATCCGCCTAAGGAGATCCCGATGGACTTTGCGCTCAGCGAAGAACAGCAGCTGATCATCACGACGACCCGGCAG
>CATPBM010000282.1 GCA_955652625.1 uncultured Steroidobacteraceae bacterium | reverse complement strand
GGCCTGAAGGAGCCGATGCTGAGGGCAGGCGCCGGGGCCGGACGTGCGGCGGACTTGTTGGCGATCGCCTCGGCGATCGCGCCTTCGAGGACCGCCTGCGTCTTGCGCACGTCGATCGGCATCGGCAGCACAGCGAACACTTTGCTGCCCTTGAGCGAGGCGCCCATCTGTTTCTCGGCAGCGCCTTCGGCAAACACCAGCACGACGGCTCGCGGGGCCACCTTGTGTGCGGCGTCGACCGCGGCGCGCACGCCGGGCACTTCGCGCGCGTCGATCACCAACACCTGGCCGCGCTTGCCGCGCGTCACGCTCTCGAGCGCCGCCTCAAGGGTGTCAACCGGTCGCACGGCCGCCTGCCCGGCGAGCGTCTGACCCAGCTCGAGCAGGAAATCGTCACGGGTCGTGATCGCTGTAAGGTCCGCGGCGGGCTGGGAACCCGGTTGCGCGCCCGCCGAAGCGGGCGCGGGAGTTACTGGGTTGCGGGATGCAGAAGGTGCATTGGCCACGTCGCGGGTCTCCAACAAAGGCATTCAATCGGTTCGGGCGAGCCTCCATCCATGGAGCGCGGCAACCGCCGCAGGCAGACGTCTGCGTTGCGCGGAAAACCTCGCCGTTGCAGGATATGTAGCCTCCGCGACAGCGCAGTGCGTCAGTTCACAATAACGAGAGCTTGCGTCGGAGGGCCGCGACGGCAGATGATCAAAGTCTGAAGCACTGCTCGCTTTCAGCGCTTTCGCTGCAGGGGTTTTCGCAAGGCCAGGGAAAGGTGAGTCCGGACATGCGCGTGCTCAAGCTTGCGGCGCGCCGGCGCCGCCGGCCCGCTCCCGATAGGCCAGGAGCACGCGCTGGTTCGTGCGCGCAGGGACGATCCAACGAAACGTAAGCTGAATGAAAGATCGCAGCGGCAGGTTCGGCACGCGTTTGCGCAGCGTGCGCGCGCCCCGGAATGGGGCGCTTGAGCGCACTTAGCAATCAGACACTTAAGAGGCGCCTCCCCGGAGGCGCCCACCGGACGCAGAAGCGGTGGCGCGCCGCGGCCCCCTGAATGAACAATTCGTCGCTGTGACCGTCTTAACGAAATAGGTGCATCAGGATCAGAAGGCCGTCACTCATTGTAAAATGCGTAGGGACTAAGTTAAGAAGCACGCTGGCATTGCCGGCATCGCCCGGCGCCTTAGTCTCGAAGACCCTAGAGCTCAACGGGAGGGAAGGACGATGCGACTCGCTGTTGACCAGGATTCCCGCGGCACCACCGCCGACTTCATCGATTCCCTAAGCTCCTTCAGCCGCCTGCACCGCGCCCAGCGCTGGGAAGGCACCTTCGGCGATTTCCTGTCCGGCATCCTGCCGCCCGACCCCGTGGCGCTGGCCCGCACCAGTCATGAATACGTCTGGGACATGCTGCGCTGGCATGGGCGCTCCGGACAGCCGGACGTCTCCGACAACTTGCGCGCGCGCGAGCTCTTCAAGCGCGAGCTGTTCGGCATCGACGAGCCGCTGTCGCGGGTGGTCGACTACTTCAAGGCCGCGGCCGCCGGCTCCGACGTCGGGCGCCGGTTGCTGCTGCTCTTAGGCCCGCCCTCGGGCGGCAAGTCCACACTCGCCATTCTGCTGAAGCGCGGGCTCGAGGAGTACAGTCGCACCGACGAGGGCGCAATCTACGCCATCCGTGGCTCGCCGTTGCGGGAGAACCCGCTGAACCTCATTCCCACGAGTCTGCGCGCCGAGTTCCGCGACCGCTATGGTGTGGCTGTCCAGGGCGAGCTGTCCCCCTGGGCGCGCGACTTCGTCGAGCGTGAATTCGAGGGCGATTTCGTGCGCGTGCCGGTCGAGCGCGTATTCCTCAACGAAGCCTCGCGCGTCGGCATCGGCACCTATGCGCCCCACGACCCCACCACCGCAGACATCGCGGACCTCGTCGGCTCGGTGGATCTGGCCAAGGTCGCGCAGATCGGCGACGAAGGCGACCCGCGGGCCTGGTCGTGGTCGGGGGCGGTGTACGCCGCGAGCCGCGGCGTGCTGGAAATGATCGAGATCCTGAAGGTGAAGCGCGAGTTCCTGTACCTGCTGCTGACGCTCACGCAGGAGAAGAACGTCAAGGTGTCGCGCTTCCCGCTGATTCACGTGGACGAGACGATCCTCGCGCACACCAATCTCGCGGAGTTTCACAAGTTCCTCCAGGAGAAGGAGAACGAGGCGCTGCTGGATCGCATGGTCATCATCAAGATCCCGTACGCCCTGTCCTACCGCGACGAGTCGCGCATCTACCAGAAACTGGTGTCCGGCGCGCCGGCGTTCCGCAACGTTCATCTGGACCCACACGTGCTAAACCTCGCCGCCGTGTTCGGCATCCTCACGCGCCTGGCGAAATCCGAGCGCGAAGGGCTGGATCCGCCCAAGAAGCTGCGCATCTACGCAGGCGAAGCGGTGGAAGGGGTCTCCGAGACCGAGGCGACGCGCCTGCACTCGGAGGCACCCGAGGAAGGCATGACCGGGGTGAGCCCGCGCTTCGTGATCAACGCGATCTCCAATGCCATCACGCGCGGCAATACCCACAGTCTCACCAGCATGGAGCTGCTGCTGGCGCTGAAGGACTCCATCGAGAGCGATGCGCGCATGGACGTCAAGCAGAAAAAGGCGTGGATCGATCACCTGGTGAGCGCCCGCAAGGAGTTCTACAACCGCTGGGTGAAGGAGGACGTGCACCGCGCCATGTTCGCCTCCTTCGAGGAAGAGGCGCAGCAGCTGCTGGAGAAGTACCTGGACGAAGTCGAGGCTTCGCTCGATCATCGCCAGGTGACCGACCCGATCACCGGCGAGAGCCGCCCCGCCGACGAGCGTTTCATGCGCTCGGTCGAGGAGAAGATCAAGGTGTCCGACTCGGGCAAGACCTCGTTCCGCCAGGAAGTCGTGCGCAAGGCGATGGTGGCCTTCAAGGCCGGCGAGAAGTTCAAGCTCGCTAGCCACGCGCGCATGCGCGAGGCGATCGAGCAGTACCTGTTCGAGGAGCGCCGCGATGTGCTGCGGCTCGTGACCTCCACCGCGCGCCCGGACGACGAGGCGCGCCAGAAGATCTCCGTCGTGCAGCAGCGGCTCGTGACCGAGTACGGCTATGACGAGCACAGCGCCAGGGAGGCGCTGAGCTATGTCACCACGCTGCTGGCGCAGGAGTAGCGCCGCTCACAGAAAAGGTGTACGAGTAAAGCATGGACGAAGCCGGCGGCAAGCGGGACGAGCAATCCGGCGCCGCGAAGTGGTACGAGCTGTTCTCGCGCGGTGCGCGCGACTGGCTGCGCCACGATGAGAAAATCCGCGACGCCGTGCGTGCCAATCTGCCGGAGATCATCGCTGGCGGTGACGTCATCAACGACGGCGCCCGCACCGTGCGCGTGCCGGTGCGCATGCTCGAGCACTACCACTTCCGTCTGCGGCGTCCCGAGGAACAGCAGGGGGCCGGCCAGGGCAAGGCCAAGCCGGGCGACGTGCTCTCCGATCCGAGCAAGGACCAGGGCCCGGCAGAGAAGGGCGCCGGCGGCCGCAACGAGGGCGAGGTGCAGCTCCTGCTCGAGTTCAAGGTCGACGACATCGTCGACTGGCTCTGGGAGGAGATGCAGCTGCCGAATCTGAAGGCGCGCGTCGGACCGGCGGAGGAGACGGACTGGATTCGCGAGGGCTGGGACCGCTACGGTGCGCGCTCGCGCCTGGATCGGCGCAGATCCTTCAAGGAGCTCGTGAAGCGCCGCGGGGCGCCGGGCGCCACCCCCACCTTTATCGACGAGGACCTGCGCTACCGCCAGCTGGCGCGGCGGCGTCAGCCCGCCGTGCACGCGGTGGTATTCTTCATGCTCGATGTCTCCGGCAGCATGTCCGATCGCGACCGCAAGCTCGCCAAGACTTTCTTCTTCTGGGTGGTGCAGGGACTGCGGCGCGAGTACCGCTCGCTGGAAACGGTGTTCGTGGCGCACACCACCGAGGCTTGGGAGTTCAACGAGCCGGACTTCTTTCAGGTGAGCGGCACGGGCGGCACGGTGGCCTCGACCGGACTCGCCAAGGTGCGCGAGATCATCGACGCGCGCTACAACCCCGGGCGCTGCAACCTCTATCTGTTCTACGCCTCCGACGGCGATAACTCCGTGAGCGACGCCGCCGAAGCGCGCAGCGCGCTTGGCCTTATCGCCGCGGACGCCTGTTTCACCGGCTAAGTCGAGGTCTCCTCGGGCCTCTCGCGGCAGCTGGCGACCGAAACCGGCAAGCTGTTCGCCGAGCTGCAGTCAGCCGGCTGCGCCGCCGGCAGTTACGCGCTCAACGACTTCGATGACGTGTGGGGC
>CATPBM010000281.1 GCA_955652625.1 uncultured Steroidobacteraceae bacterium | reverse complement strand
GGCGAAGGGCGCCGGCGTGCTCATGATTTCTTGCCGCCGCTGGTCTGCTTGCTGATCGCGCCAGGCTTCTCGCCGGACTGCAGGCGCTTGATTACCGACTCGATCCCCTGCTGCTCGATCTGCTCGCCGAAGTCCGTGCGGTAGCTGTTGACGTAGCTGATGCCGTCGATGACGACGTCCCACGCCTTCCAGCCCTGGGGGGTCTTGCGCATGTAGTAGTTGACGGAGACGCGATCACCGTTGCCGCGTTTCACCTCGGTGCGCACCGTCGTCGTGAGGGCGTCGGGCTTGACGCTGCTCGGTAAGATCTTCAACCGGTCGGAGGTGAAGTCGGCGAGTGCGCTGCCGTAGTTGCTGAGCAGCGAATGATAGAAAGCGTCGACGAAGCGCTGGCGCTGGTCGGGTGTCGCGTTGCGCCAGTACTGGCCCAGCACCCCGCGCGCCGAGTACTCGGTGTCAAAGTGCGGCAGCAGGTACTTGTCGACCAGCTGGCCGACTTTTGCGGGGTCGCGGCGGTAGGCGTCGCGATTCTTGTCGAGCTCCCCAAGCATGCCCTGGGCCGCGGTCTGCACCACCTCGGTCGGGCCCTGGCTGTCGGTGGCGTTCGCAGCCGGTGCGTTTTGAGCCGGCGCGGCCGGCGCGTCCTGGGACTGGGCCTGCGCCAGACCGCACGCCAGCAGCATGCTGCTCATCACAATGGTCACGTGTCTCATTTCTTTGACTCCGCCTTGCCTTGGGTGTCCGGGCGCTTGCCCTGATTGTCCGCTGCCTGAGCCGAACCGTTGCTGTCGCTGCTGCCCCCCTTGCTCGAGTAGTTCGCAAAGAACTTGTTGATCAGGCTCTCGAGGACTATCGCCGACTGAGTCTGCTCAATGCGGCTGCCGTTCTTCAGGAACGTATCCTGGCCGCCGGGGCTCAACCCGATGTACTTGCCCCCGAGCAATCCCTGGGTCTGGATGCTGGCGTAGCTGTCATCGGGGATGCGGTCGTATTGGGGGTCGATGCGCAGGGCGACCACGGCCTTGTAGTCCGTGGGGTCGAAGCTTATGCCCGTTACATCGCCGACCCGCACTCCTGACATGGTCACGGGCGAACCAACCTTGAGATCGCCGACATTGTCGAACGCGGCCGTCACGTGGTAGCCCGTCTTTGCAGCGCCGAACTTCAGTCCCCTCGCCGGTAGCTGTGTAGTCAGGAACAACAGCGCGGCGAACCCCAGCAACACGAACAGCCCGGTTCCGATCTCAAGAGTTCGATTGGCACGCATGCGTTTAAGTTCCTTTCAGGAATACCGCAGTCAACACATAGTCGAGCAGCAGCGTCAGTACGGACGAGGCGACCACCGTGCGGGTGGTGGCGAGCCCCACGCCTTCCGCGGTCGGCGCGGAGTGATAGCCCTCGTGCACGGCGATGAGACTGCAGGCCATGCCGAACACGAGACTCTTGACCAGGCCTTCCATGACGTCCCGCAGCCCGACCGATCCCTGCATCTGCGACCAGAACACGCCCTTGTCAACCCCCATCAGCTGCACGCCGATAAGCTGCGCGCCGTAGAGCCCGATGATGCTGAAAATCCCCGCCAGCAGCGGCATGGAGATCACCCCGCCGAGAAAGCGCGGCGCGGCAACGTAGCGCAGCGGGTCGACCGCCATCATCTCCATGGCGGTGAGCTGATCGGTGGCGCGCATGAGACCGATCTCCGAGGTGAGCGCCGTGCCGGCACGTCCTGCAAACAGCAGCGCCGTGATGACCGGACCAAGCTCCTTCAGCAACCCGAGAGCCGCGGCGGTACCGAGCGCCTCCTCGGATCCGAAGCGTGCCAGGAGGTCATAGCCCTGCAGGCCGAGCACCATCCCGACGAACAGGCCCGACAGCATGATGATGATGAGCGAGCGGGCGCCGGCGTTGTAGACCTGGTGCACCAGCAGGCGCGGGCGCCCGAGCGCCGGCACGCATTGCACGAGGATGCGGATAAGGAAAATCACCACCGACCCGACCCGGCGCACACCCTCGAGAAGAAAGCCGTCGCGGCCGCCGTTGCTCATTGCTCGTCCGCCGCCAGGAGCTGTGTGGCGTAATCGGGGGCCGGGTAGTGAAACTCCACCGGGCCCTCCGCGCCGCCCGTCATGAACTGGCGCACCGCGAGCGAGTCGCTCGCGGCCAGCTGATCGGGTGTACCCGTGGCGGCGATGCGCCCGCCGGAGAGGAGGTAGCTGTCGTGGGCGATGCTGGCAAGCTCGCGCACGTCGTGCGAGACGACGATGCTGGTGATGCCAAGCGCCTCATTCATGTGCTTGATTAGGCGCAGGATGACCCCGAGCGATATGGGATCGAGGCCGACGAACGGCTCGTCGTAAATCAGCACTTCAGGGTCCATGACGATGGCGCGCGCCAGCGCCACGCGCCGTGCCATGCCGCCCGAGAGCTCCGCGGGCATCAGCTCCGCGGCGCCGCGCAGGCCCACGGACTGCAGCTTGATGAGCACCAGCTTGCGGATGAGCGCCTCGGGCAGGTCGGTGTGCTCGCGCACCGGAAAGGCGACGTTCTCGAACACGTCCATGTCCGTCAGCAGCGCCCCGTTCTGGAACAACATGCCCATGCGCCTGCGCAGCGCGTACATCTCCCGGCTCCCCAGCAATGCGAGGTCCCGGCCGAACACCAGTACCTGGCCCCGATCGGCCCTGATCTGCCCCGTGATGAGCCTGAGCAGCGTCGTCTTGCCCGCGCCGCTCGGACCCATGATGGCGGTGATGTGGCCGCGGCGGACCTTGATGTCGAGCCCGGAAAATATCGGCCGCCCGGCGACGGCATAGTGCACGTCGCGCACGTCGACCACCGTGTCAGCCGCAGGGGCGGCTGACACGCGTTCTGAGGCTGCGGGGCTTGTCACGCGAACGCGGCGGCCGCCTGGGCGCTCACGCGGCCTGGCTCTCCATCTCGGCGGTGTAGCGGCCAAGGGTCGCCAGACCGTTG
>CATPBM010000280.1 GCA_955652625.1 uncultured Steroidobacteraceae bacterium | reverse complement strand
ATCTCGGCGGTTTATCAAAATAGCTGGATCGACTACGTGGTGACGTTCGTTTCAGCCCTGGGCATCACTGTGCCCAATTTCATCATCGCGGTGTGGCTGCTGCTGCTGTTCCTCATTCCCTTCATCATCGTCTTCCGCATCTCATTCTCCGAGGTACGCCTGGCGATTCCCCCGTACACGCCGCTGCTGTCCTGGCGGCATGGCGCGCCGCACCTGCAGTTGCACTGGTCGGCTTATTCCTTCCTGTTCACCGATCCGCTGTATGTCAGCTCCTACCTGTACTCGCTGAAGGTCGCTGCCGTTTCCACGCTGTTTTGCCTTCTCATCGGCTACCCGATGGCCTATGCCATCGCGCGCTCGGGTGCCGCATGGCGCCCGGTGCTGCTGATGCTCATCGTGCTGCCGTTCTGGACCTCGTTTCTGCTGCGGGTGTACGCGTGGATCGGGCTGCTGAAGAACAACGGCGTCATCAACAACGTGCTGCTCTACCTTGGCATCATCCACCATCCGCTGACTCTGTTGCAGACGGACTTCGCGGTGTATATCGGCATCGTGTATTCGTACCTGCCGTTCATGATCCTGCCGCTGTATGCGAATCTCGAGAAGCACGACCTGACGCTGCTGGAGGCGGCCGCGGACCTTGGCGCGCGGCCGTTGCGCGCGTTCCTGCGGGTCACTTTGCCGCAGTCTCTTGCCGGCATCGTGGCCGGGTCGCTCCTGGTGTTCATTCCGGCGGTGGGCGAATACGTCATTCCAACGCTGCTCGGCCGCACCGACCAGCTGATGATCGGGCGCGTGCTCTCGGATGAATTCTTCGAGAACCGTGACTGGCCGGTGGCGAGCGCGGTGGCGATCCTGGTCCTGCTGCTGCTGGTGATCCCGATCATGCTCTTCCAGCGCCTCCAGCGACGCGAGCTCGAGGCGGCCAGGTGAAGTCCCGCGGCATGTTCGCGCGTCTTGTGTTAGTCCTGGGGCTGGTGTTCCTGTACCTGCCGATCCTGTCGATGATCGTGTTCTCCTTCAACAACTCGCGGCTGGTCACCGTGTGGGACGCGGCGCACTCGCCGACCCTCAAGTGGTACGCCGCCCTGGCGAACAACGGGCAGATCCTGGGCGCGGCCTGGCTGTCGATTCGCATAGCGCTCATCTCCGCCAGCGCCGCGGTCGTGCTCGGCACCCTGGCGGGCATGGCGCTGGCGCGCTTCGGTGCCTTTCGCGGGCGCCTGCTGCTCGCCGGCATGACCACCGCGCCCATCGTCATGCCCGAGGTCATCACCGGCCTGTCACTCCTGCTACTGTTCGTCGCCATGGAACAGCTGATCGGCTGGCCCAGGGGCGTGGGCGCGGTCACGATTACGCTTGCGCACATCACCTTCTGCATGGCGTACGTGACCGTGGTCGTGCAGTCGCGCCTTACAGGCTTCGATGAATCGCTGGAGGAGGCCGCCATGGATCTCGGTGCGCGCCCGTTGCGGGTGTTCCTGCGGATCACGCTGCCGCTGATCCTGCCGGCCCTCGCTTCCGGGTGGTTGCTCGCGTTCACCCTCTCCTGGGATGATCTGGTGATCACGCAGTTCGTCGCCGGCCCGGGATCCAGTACGCTGCCGATGGTTATCTTCTCCAAGGTGCGCTTCGGCGTGACCCCGGACGTGAATGCGCTCGCCACCATCATGGTGCTCGTCGTGGCGACCGGCATCGCGATCTCCACCGTGTGGATGCGCTACCGGCAGAAACGCCGCGAGCGGGATCTGCAGCTCGCTGCCGCCGCCAACCTGTGAGGCGCAACCCATGACAGAGCTCGTGCTGGGAATCGATGTCGGTGGATCTGCCATCAAGGCTGGCCTGGTCGATGTCGAGGCTGGACGGGTCGCCGGCGAGTTGATTTCGGCGCCCACGCCGCGACCTTCGCCGCCGCAGGCGCTGATGCCGGTGATTGCGGGACTGGCTGCACGGCTTCCGGGCCCCACCGCCACCGTGGGTATCGCCTTTCCGAGTGTCGTCAAAAACGGCATCGTGCGCACTGCTGCCAACATCGATGGGTCGTGGGTCGGCACGGACGGCGCGGCGCTCGCCGCCCGCGCGCTCAACAGGCCGGCGCTGTTGCTCAACGATGCGGACGCGGCCGGTGTTGCCGAAATGCGCTGGGGCGCGGGCCGCTCTACCAACGGCATCGTCATCATGGTGACCCTCGGCACCGGGATTGGTACGGCATTGTTCTGCGACGGGAAGTTGTTCCCCAACACCGAGCTCGGACACCTGGAGCTGCGCGGCATGGACGCCGAGAAATGGGCTTCGGCGCACGTGCGTACCGCGGAGAAGCTGGATTTCCCCGCCTGGATCGCCCGGGTCAACGAATACCTGCAGGTGATGCACAAGCTCTTCTGGCCGGACGTGTTCATCCTGGGGGGCGCGGTCAGCGAGCGCTTCGAGGAGTTTGCGCCGCTGCTGCGCTCGCCGGCCGTGCTGCGTCCGGCGCATTTTGCCGGCCAGGCGGGCGTGGTCGGCGCCGCGCTGGCGACGGCCGAGACCTCCGGCTGACTTCGACGGGCGCGCTAAGTGCTCAGCAAGCTCCCGGAGGTAGGCACGACGATCTTCACCGTCATGTCGCGCCGGGCGCGCGAGCTCGACGCCTTGAATCTCGGACAGGGTTACCCCGACTACGACATCGACCCGCGGCTCACCGAGCTGGTCGCTGTGGCCATGAGCGCCGGGCACAATCAGTACGCGCCGATGGAGGGACTGCCCGCGCTGCGCGAGCGCATCGCGGCGAAACTGCACTCCTCTTACGGCCTGCACGTCGATCCGGAAACCGAGGTTACCGTCACCCTCGGCGCAACTGAGGCCATCTATTCGGCCATCCAGGCCGCGGTCGGGCCCGGTGAGGAGGCCATCGCCTTCGATCCCGCCTACGACTCCTATGAGCCGGCGGTGCGCCTGGCGGGCGGCCGCTGCGTGCGGCTGCCGCTCACGCAGCCGGGCTTTCGCTACGACTGGGACCGGGTGCGGGCGGCGGTGAATGCGCGCACGCGGCTGGTGCTGCTCAACAGCCCGCATAACCCAGCGTGTACCACCGCGGCGGCCGCGGACCTCGATGCGCTTGCGCAGGTCATCGCGGAGCGCGACGTGCTGGTGCTGTCCGATGAGGTCTACGAGCACGTGGTCTACGACGGGGCCCGGCATCACTCTGTGCTGACGCATCCGGGGCTCGCGCCGCGCAGCTTCACGGTGTTCTCTTTCGGCAAGACCCTGCATGCGACGGGCCTGCGCGTCGGGTACTGCGTGGCGCCGCCGCCGCTCACCCGCGAGCTGCGCAAGGTGCACCAGTTCAACACCTTCAGCATCTCCCATCCGCTGCAGCACGCCATCGCGGCCTATCTGGCTGAGCAACCGGACTGCGGCCGTGCTCTCGCGGCCTTCTTCCAGAGCAAGCGCGACCGCCTGCGTGGCGCGCTCGCACGCTCCGGCTTCCGGCTGCCGCCGGCGCAGGGCACGTATTTTCAGCTGCTCGACTTCAGCGAGTTTGCGGACGCTGATGATCTGGCATTCGCCGAGCGGCTCCTGACCGAGGCGCGCGTGGCCACCATCCCGCTGTCGCCTTTCTACGCCTCTCCGCCATCACTGCCGTTCCTGCGGCTGTGTATCGCCAAGCGCGACGACACGCTCGATGAGGCAGCGATGCGTCTCAACGCTTTTGCGACCCGGCTGGGGCGCACGGGCGCATGAGCGCGCTGCGCGTCGCGCTCGCTCAGCAGCCGCTTGCCTGGGGCGACGCGGCCGCGAATCGCGCGCACTTTGAACAGCTGTTGCTGCCGCTCGCGGGCCGCGTGGATCTGGTGCTGCTGCCGGAAACCTTCACCACCGGCTTCAGCATGGAGGTCGAGCGCCTGGCGGAGGTTGAGGGCGGACCCACCGCGGTGTGGCTGGGGCGCCTTGCCACGCGGCTTCACGCAGCGATCAGCGGCAGCGTCATCACGGTGGCCGCGGGTCGCTACTACAACCGCCTGCTGTGGGCGCCGCCCGGGGGCGAGATGCAGCACTACGACAAGCGCCACCTGTTTCGCATGGGCTGCGAACACGAGCATTTCACGCCCGGGAGCGCCGCCCGGAGCATCCGCTGGCGCGGCTTCAACATCTGCCCGCTGGTGTGTTATGACCTGAGATTCCCGGTGTTCAGTCGCCGCCGTACGGATCTGGAGTACGACCTGCTCGTATACGTCGCGAACTGGCCGGCGGCGCGTGCGCTGGCGTGGCGCTCGCTGCTGCGGGCGCGCGCGATCGAGAACCAGGCGTACGT
>CATPBM010000279.1 GCA_955652625.1 uncultured Steroidobacteraceae bacterium | reverse complement strand
GTGGACTCCTCGATCAGGGGCTGGGACGCGCCGACAGGGTCGGGAGGCACTCTAACTAAAAGCGCGCGCCGCGTGCGACACTCGCCGCCCGCTTCCGCGGAGTCTTTGGGAAAGAGTCGCTCCGATGCCTCACGCGAGCCCCTCGCTGCCGGCGCTGCTGCTCGCGGCGCTGAACGCCGGTGCGGCGCTTGCCGGCGCCAGTGCGCCGCCCGGCGCCGCGACGGGCATCGCGGGCCTGCCGCGCCTCGAGGCGGCGACCTCGCTGCTGGTGGTCGCGCCGCATCCGGACGATGAGACGCTTTGCTGTGCGGGCGTCATGCAGCGGGTCGTGCGCGCCGGCGGACGCGTAAGCGTGGTGTGGATCACGAGCGGCGATGGCTCCGAGCTCGCCCTGCTGCTGATCGAGAAGAGCCTCCTCAGGCAAGCGGCCAAGGCGCGCGACCTGGCCGCGCGGCGCATGCGCGAAGCGCGCGCCGCGACCGCCCTCCTTGGCGTGCCCGCCGCCGGGCAGCTGTTCCTCGGCTACCCCGACGGCGGCGTGCTCGGATTGCTCACGGATCACCGCGTGCGGGCCTACACCTCGCCCTTCAACGGCGCGGCGGCGGTGCCCTACGCGCAGGCGCTGTTTCCGGGGCACCCGTACACCGGTGAGAGCCTCGAGCGGGATTTTGCAGCCGTGCTCGAGCGGGTGCGGCCGACACTGATTCTCGCGCCCACGCCGCTCGACACCCACCCGGATCATCGCGCGGCGGGCCTGCTCACGATCGCGGCCGCAACGCGCCGCGGGATGTTGCCTCAGGTGCGCTACTGGATCGTGCACGGCGGGGAAGGCTGGCCCACCCCGCGCGGTCTGCTCGCGGGTGTACCGCTGACGCCGGCGCCGCGCATGCGCGGCGTAACGCCCGACGTGTTCTGGCTCGAGCCTGCCGAGGAAGACCGCAAGCTTAAGGCGCTCGAGGCTTATGACACGCAGATGCGGGTCATGGCGCCGTTCCTGCTCGCGTTCGTGCGCACCACCGAGTTGTTGGCGTCACGGGCGCAGCCCTAGTCGGAACGCCGCGCGCGGCGCCAGCGATCGAGGCGCCGATCGAACGCGCCGGCGATGTTCTCGCGCAGCTGATCGAGCCAGGCGCGCTGCCGCCAATAGCGGCGGCTTAGCGCGCGCGAGACGGTGAAGTCCGCTTCGAAGAGCGCCGCTGCCGTGTCAGCGAAGCGCCCGTCGGCGACCTCCTGATTCGCCTCGAGGTTCCAGCGGAAGCTCCAGCGGTCCAGATTGCTCGAGCCCACCGATACCCAGTCGTCGCACAGAATCATTTTCCCGTGCAGCATGCGCGGCTGGTACTCGAAGATCTGCACGCCATTGCGCAGCATCTTGCCGTAAAAGCGGCGCGCCGCGTGGCGAACCCACGGATGATCGGTACGCGCCCCCGGCATCAGCAAGCGCACGTCCACGCCGCGGCGGGCCGCGCGCCGCAGCGCCTTACGAAAGCGTCGTGACGGCACGAAGTACGCACTCATGATCCAGGCGCGCGCCACCGCGCCGTCGATGCGGCGGATCACGCCGTTGGCGAGCACCGAGCGTTGCCGGGCCTCGGACAGCGCGAGGCGCCCCATGGCTCCGTCCGGGTCTGGGGCGCACGCGGGCACCTCCGGCACAGCGAGGTCTCCTCCGCAGCGGCGCCAGGTGCGCGCAAAGGCGCGCTGCCAGTCGGCGACGACGGGACCCTCGATCTGCACCATCTGGTCGCGCCACGGTCCGCCAGGCGCATCGGGTGCAAATTCGTCCGTGAGGCCCACGCCGCCCACGAAGGCGATGCGGCCGTCTGTGAGCAGCAGCTTGCGATGATCGCGCAACAGGTTATCGAGCCGGTTCCTCAGGCGCACCGGATTGAAGATGCGCAACTCCACACCCGCGGCCTTCAGCCGGCGCCGGTCGTAGCGCGACAGGCCCAGCGCGCCGAAACCGTCGAAGAGCACGCACACGCGCGCACCGCGCTGCGCCGCCGCTGTGAGCGCCGCGACGAAGCGCGTGACCAGCGCGCCGGAACTCACCAGATACATCTCCAGCAACACGTAAGCGGATGCCGCATCGATCGCCTGCAGCATGGGCACGAAGTAACTGCCGCCCTCGTCCAGCAGCCGGAACGCGTTTCCCGGTCGCCACGGCCAGCCCGTGGTTGTAAATTGCTCCGTATCCGGGCCGGCCTCCATGGGCGAACAATGACCGACCTTCGCACCAGATGCCAGATCCTGCTGCTGTTGCCAGCGCTGCTCGCCGCGCCGTGTGCCGCCGCGGATGTCGTCGACGCCATCAACACCGTGCGCGATGGCGGCTGCGGGGGCCGCGTGCGCGCCGCGCCACCGCTGCGCGAGAACGAACGGCTCGACGAAGTCGCGCGGCGCCTGTCGCAGGGCAGCGACCTGCGCACGGCGCAGCAGGCGGCTGGCTATCACGCGGTGAGCTCGTTCTCGGTGAGCATCTCGCACGTGCCGCCCAGTGGGGACGTCGAGCGCATCCTCGCCGCGCAGTTCTGCCAGCAGAGCACCAACCCCGCATTCCGCGAAATCGGCACCTGGCGCCGCGGCGGCACCGTGTGGATCGCGCTTGCGGAGCCGTTTGCGCCGCCCACGACGCGCGAGCGCGGCGCCATCAGCCGCAGGGTGCTCGAGCTCACCAACCAGGCACGCGCGGGTGCGCGACGCTGCGGAGCGACGCCGTTCGCTGCGGCACCGCCCTTGACGTTGAACGCGACTCTCGGGCGCGCGGCCATGGAGTACTCCAGGCAGATGGCCACCTGGGGGTACATGAATCACACCGGCCACGACGGCAGCTCCCCGGCCGAACGCATCACCCGCAGCGGCTACCACTGGCGCGAGGTCGGGGAGAACCTCGCGAGCGGCATCATGACGCCGGAGCAGGTGGTCACGGGCTGGCTGGGCAGCCCCGAGCACTGTGCGAATCTCATGGATCCGCTGTTCACTCAGATGGGGGTGGCGTACGCGGTGAACCCGCACGACGCCGCCGGCGTGTACTGGGCGCTGGAGTTCGGCACCCCGCGCTGATGTCCTATCCCACTGCCCACCAACTCGGTGACGCTGCGGAAAGTCTCGCCGGCGTGGAGCCGACCGACATTTGAAGCCGGCGCGTCACTGATGCAGAAAGCTTATCGCGTCACCCTGGCCGATAACGGCGTCGGCGCCCATCACCTCGATGGCGCCCGAACCAATCACGTAAAATGTGATGTTCTGGCTGCCGAACACCGGTTGGGTGACGGTACCGGTTCCTCTGCCGGCGGAACTGACGTTATAGGTCCCCGTCAATGCCCCTGCGGACGTCGTCGCCGAGATATTGCCATTATTGAATGTGAATTGAGCGGCGGTGTTGGGTGATGTCGACACCGGACCAAACCAGGTCCCACCGGCGAAGGTGCCGTTGATCACGGCGTTGGTAAACGCCACATTCGCCTGGGCTTCGAAGAAACCGAATTGAACGCTGCCGATGGTGTCGGTCTGAAGGATGTAGCCATCATTCGTGCCGTCCAGGTAGAGCACGACGTTGTAGGATTTTCCGCCAAGGGTATAGGACATGGTTCCGCGGCCGGTGCTCGCGATGTTGTATATGGCAGGGATCGTTTGATTGACACTGGCAACGCCGCCCGCAACCGCATCGAGTTGCAGGCTTAGCATTCCGGTGCTGCTGTTGAACCCGGACGCCACACCGACTGCTGTATCGGACGTGGCCGGGGGCCCGGGAACGACTCCCCAGGTGCTAAACACGATCGGGGCATTTAAGTTGCCGTTGCCGTACAACCCTGCGTTGGGTTGGGCACTCACAAATCCCGCCAGCACTGCTCCGGAGCCAACCGGGTCCACGTCGACGGCGAACCCTGCCTGCGGTCCGAGCACATACAAGGCAAGCTTGAACGACTGACTCCCAATCGTCAGCGATGCGGTCGCACGGGAATTCGCATCCGGTGGCGACACGATGCCCGTAATCGTCGCTGATGGGGTGACGGTGCCGTTATCGTTGATGTCGCCGATCCCGTTACTGAGTGTGCCAGTCGTATTGTTCATGTCCGTGTCGGTAAACCTGCCGACGACACCCATGCGGTGCCCACCCGCGTCGGCCCCGACCAGGGCGATAACGAAGTCCCCAGTGAAGAAGCCGGAGTTGGCAGGAGTAAAGACAAACCTTCCCGACCCCGAAATCCCGCTCGTATCGTTCGATTCCACCATCCGGCCGCGGACACCGGGAACGGGATGGCCCTGCGTGGCGAACGTATAAGTCGAGGTACCCGCTGCGGTCGTGATAGTGAGCGTCCCATCGTTCGTGGTGGAGCTATTCGTGCACGAGCCGCCGGTGATGGGTTGCGCTGCACGCATGGCCGTGAGGTCCTTGAAATCCTCCTCGCCGCTCACGTTGCCATTCGCATCCACTCCAAAGGCTCCGGCAAGTGTCACCGGGCCGCTGCTGTCAAATCCGGTAAAGAAGAAATCGTACGTGCCAAACAACACGCAGGCCGACTGAGTGAAGGGTTGGACGTTAAAGACAATCGCGTTCGACGGATTCGTCCCAGATCCCACGGCGCCCATCACGATGACCGAGGCGCTGCCTTGACCCACTACGAGACTCGCGCCCACTGAGATCGTGACTTGTGTCGAAGACACGAACGTGTACGGCCCGAGATTCGCGCCATTCCAGGTCACGGATCCCCCGGCAACGAAGCCGGAGCCATTTATGGTG
>CATPBM010000278.1 GCA_955652625.1 uncultured Steroidobacteraceae bacterium | reverse complement strand
GCGTGCAGCGCGCGGATGGCGCGCGTCGCGTCCCTCAGCTCTGCCGAATCGGCTCGAACGTGATTGCGGAGATCGCCTTGACCAACGCATCAAACTCCGGCGGCCGCTGTGCGCCGACAGCGGTGACCGTCAGCCGATACAGGTGTTGATCGACGATCACGTAGGTGACGCACGTGTAAGCGGTGGATGGCCGCGGGTCCGCGGGACGGGCATCCACCACGGTCCAGGCCCCGTGACCGGCAACCGCGGTCGGCGCGCCCTGGTTGTTCGACTCAATGGTCGCAGCGAACTTGGTGTCCAGACTCGCCCGGTAGCCCGGACTCGCCACATCGCTCCCGGCGCTCACCGGATCGCTCTCGCGGTAGATGCTCATGAGCGCCTTGCCGAGCTGTATTCGCGCCAGATATCCCTGCTGCATTGGCGTCACTTCGGGCTCGAAGGCACCAGCAGGCAGCGCGGCAAACCTGATGCCGAGCTGCGGGACATCGACAACATCGGCATGGCTCGCCAATGGCCACAGCAGCAACAGTGTCAGCCAGACTCTCGTCGACCGGTGCATGCTGAGTAGCTTGCGACGTTTGCGCACATCAGCGCAACATGCACAATGACCACCGCGCAGCCCGCACCGGCACAGCCGTCGTCCTGGACTTCGCGCCGCGACGAGAAGGCGCGCCGGCTTGCGGGAATTTCCCCCCACGTCGACGGCAAGTGGGTGCGGCGCGAGGCGATCGTGCAGGTGTTGCAGGGACTGCTGCGCGCGGGTGATCGCGTGGCGCTCGAGGGCAACAATCAAAAACAGGCCGACTTCCTGTCGCGCTCGCTGGCCCAGGTCGATCCCACGCAGGTTCATGACCTGCACCTGCTGATCTCATCGATCAGCCGGCCGGAGCATCTGACGCTCTTCGAGCGCGGTATCGCGCGCAAGCTGGATTTCTCCTTCGCCGGTCCACAAAGCCTGCGCGTAGCGCAGCTGCTCGAGGACGGCAAGCTGGAGATCGGCGCGATCTGCACCTACGTCGAGCTGTACGCGCGCATGTTCGTGGACCTGACGCCGAACGTGGCGCTGGTGTGCGCCGAACGGGCTGACGCGGCCGGCAATCTCTACACTGGCGCCAACACCGAGGACACGCCGACCATCGTCGAGGCCGCCGCGTTCCGCCACGGCATCGTTCTGGCACAGGTGAATGAGACCGGCGAGTTGCCGCGGGTTGATATCCCCGGATCCTGGGTCGATCTGGTGGTGACCGCCGACCAGCCGTTCGCGCTCGAGCCGTTGTTTACCCGAGATCCGCGTCACATCAGCGAATTGCAGGTGCTGATGGGCATGATGGCGATCCGCGGCATCTACGAGCGCCACGGTGTTACCTCGCTGAATCACGGCATCGGCTGCGGCACCGCCGCCATCGAGCTGCTGCTGCCGACCTACGCGGCATCCCTTGGACTCAAGCACAAGATCTGCCGCAACTGGGCGTTAAATCCGCACCCGACGCTGATTCCCGCCATCGAAAGCGGCTGGGTCGAGAGCGTGTATTGCTTCGGCGGCGAGGTCGGCATGGAGGACTACATCCGCGCGCGGCCCGACATCTTTTTCGTCGGCCACGACGGCAGCCTGCGCTCAAATCGCGTGCTCTGTCAGCTCGCCGGACAATATGGCGTAGACCTGTTCATCGGTTGCACGCTGCAGATGGATGCGGATGCCAACTCCTCGACCGTTACCCTCGGCCGTCTCGCCGGCTTCGGCGGCGCGCCCAACATGGGTCACGATCCCAGGGGGCGGCGCCACAGCACTCCCGCCTGGCTGAGCCTGATCACGGCCGACGCCGCCGTGGTGCGCGGCCGCAAGCTCGTGGTGCAGCTGGTGGAAACGTTTCACAAGGGCGGCGTGCCGACCCTGGTCGACTCGCTCGACGCGGTGCAAGTCGGCCAACGCGCTGGTATGTCCATCGCGCCCGTCATGATCTACGGCGACGACGTGAGCCACGTTGTCACCGAGGAGGGCGTCGCCTATCTGTACCGGGCGCAAGGCGAGGCGGAGCGGCGCGGCGCGCTGGCCGCGATTGCCGGCGCCACTCCTATCGGACGGCGCGCCGATCGGGAGCGTACGGCCAGCCTGCGTGCGCGCGGCATCGTCGCCTATCCCGAAGATCTCGGTGTGCGGCGCGCGGACGCCAGCCGCTCGCTGCTCGCGGCCCGCAGCATGGAGGATCTGGTGGCCTGCTCGGGGGGCTTGTACCGCCCGCCTGCGCGCTTTCGCAGCCCGTAGGCGCTCGCGACGGCGCTCATGCTGCCGCGCCCGGGGGCCCCGGGGCAGCGCGCCGGGGACGCCACGACCGCGCCGCCAGTTCGCCGATGATGCCGCGGCGAAATGACAACACGCAGGCGACGAAGATTGCGCCGATGATCGCGATCACCCAGCCCCCCACGAGGTCGGAGAGGTACTGCTGCAAAGTCACGACGATCCCGGCCCCCACCACCGGACCGAAGAAAGTCCCGGTGCCGCCGAGCAGCGTCATGAGGATCACTTCTCCGGAGGTTGACTGCTGCACGTCCGCAAGCGTCACGAAGCCGAACACCAGCGCTTTCAGAGAGCCAGCCAGCCCGGCGAGCGCGGCGGAGAGCACGAACGCGAGGAGCTTGTAGCGATTGATCTCGTAGCCGAGCGAGACGGCGCGCGGCTCATTGTCGCGGATCGCCTTCAGGACCTGCCCGAAGGGGGAATGCACCACGCGCCGGATGAAGAGGAACACCGCCACGAACACCGCGAGCACCAGGTAGTACATCACGAGGTCCGACTTCAGCGGCAGCACGCCGAAGAGGCTCCCGCGCGGCACACCCTGGAGCCCGTTCTCTCCCCCGGTGAACGGCGCCTCGAGGCACACGAAATACACCAGCTGCGCGAGTGCCAGCGTGATCATGGCGAAATAGATGCCCTGACGGCGGATGGCGAGCGCGCCGATAGCCAGGCCCAGCACAGCGGCGCAGGCCATCCCGGCGAGGATTGCCGCTGCCGGACCCCAGGCGTGCGCGCTTACCAGCCACGCGGTTGCGTAGGCGGCGGAGCCGAAGAACGCCGCGTGCCCGAATGACAGCATGCGGCCGAAGCCGAGCAGCAGGTTGTAGGCGCACGCAAACATCGCGAAGCACAGCAACTGCATCATGAACACCGGATAGATCCCGAGCAGCGGAACGCACAGGGCAAACACACCCACGAGCGCATACAGGACCGCCGTCGTGCGCACGCCGCTATTCCCTTCCGAACAGTCCCGCTGGCCGCACGATCAGCACCAGGGCCATGATGATGAATACGACGATATTCGAGGCCTCCGGATACAGGACCTTGGTGAATCCCTCGACGATGCCCAAAGCCAGGCCGCTGAGAATCGAGCCCAGGATCGAGCCCAGGCCGCCGATCACCACGACCGCAAACACCACGATGACCAGGGAGCTGCCCATGTGGGAGTTGACCAACACCACCGGCGCCGCCAGTACGCCCGCGAGCGCGGCGAGCGCCACGCCGCCCCCGTAGGTCAGGGCGACCAGGAGTGGAACATTGACGCCGAATGCCTGCAGGAGGGGCGCGTTCTCGGTGGCAGCGCGCAGCGTCGCGCCGAGGCGGGTCCGCTCGATCACGAACCAGGTGCCGAAACACACCACCACGGAGGCGGCGATGACCCACGCCCGGTAGAGCGGCAGGAACATGAAGCCGAGATTGATCG